>CAZPUX010000097.1:0-3190 GCA_964589865.1 uncultured Candidatus Saccharibacteria bacterium
TATATTTTTTATATCCGGATTTAATTTCAGGGTCGGCAGGGGATAGGGTGGGCGGGTCAGCTGTTCTTTTACCGCATCGAAATGGTCGTGGTAAATATGCGTGTCGCCAAGTGAATGTACGAATTCATGCGCTTTTAAGTTTGTGACTTGGGCGACCATGTGAAGCAGAAGCGCGTAGGATGCGATGTTAAACGGTACTCCAAGGAACACATCGCACGAACGCTGGTGCATCAACATTGAAAGTTTATCGCCGTCGACGAAAAATTGGAAAAACATATGGCATGGCGGAAGCGCCATCTCTGAAATTTCGCCCGGATTCCATGCGGAAACAATTAAACGGCGGTCAGTCGGGTCTTTTTTTATTTTTTCTATAACTTCAGCTAACTGATCAACAGTCGTGCCGTCGGGCTTTCGCCATTTTCGCCACTGCACGCCGTACACGCGGCCTAAATCGCCCGGGAATTTTGCCTTCGGTGTCCAGTAGGGTGCTTCTGCGTTATCCGTCCAAATGGTTCTTTCGCTCGCGTTTAATTCTTTGAGGCGGTTGTCATCAGACGAGCCTTCGATAAACCATAAGAGTTCGCTTTTTACCGCTTTGAACGCAAGTTTCTTCGTCGTCATTGCGGGAAAACCATCTGCCATGTTGAACCGCATCTGAAGTCCGAACAGTGCCCGCGTTTTTCCGTTCCGCGTTTCGCGGTCGTGACCCTCGTCCATGACTTTCTTAAGGAGCGATAAGTACTGCTGCATACGCGTATTTTATAGTGGATACCCAAAATCATGAAATTTGACGTACAGGAAGCCCAAGAATAGGATGCTTCTGTATGAGCGCGGAACAGGTTGCATCTAAAGTCGTCCTCCACGAAGGAATGAAGAGGTTTGTAACGAACCCGTTTGACGAAGAAACCCTGGGAGATGTCGCCGCTGCAGCAGTGCTTGTTTCCGGGGTCCCCGGACGAACGGTATCCGATAAGAAGAATTATTTTGCCGCTAGCCGCTTGCTCGCTATTCATACCGAGAGAGTTGATGTTTGGCTCAACGCTCCGCTCGCAAAATAACGCTCAGTCTGCACCGGCTTCTTGCTATACTTCACTCAATGAAAGGGAAGTTTGTTGTTTTTGAGGGCGGAGAAGGGAGTGGGAAAGATACGCACATTGAGCTACTAAAACCCAAGTTCCCGGACGCAGTATTTACCAGGGAGCCCGGCGGGACCAAATTCGGCATGGAAATGCGACGCCTGCTTTTGGACTGGCGGGAAGCAGATTTGGATGCGCTTACGGAACTGTTCTTCTTTTCCGCTGCACGCGTGCAATCAATGAAAGAAATAGTTTCGCCCGCACTTGCGGAAGGGAAGACGGTTTTTTCAAACCGTTGGGCTCTGGGCACCATTGCGTATCAGGTATACGGCCGCGACAGGTTAGACCTTTTGGATATCGCGTGGGCGGCAATTAAAAAAGCGGTAGGGGATGATATGCCAGACATAACGATTTATCTCGACATAGACCCTGCGGGAGGTTTGAAGCGTGTTGAGGGGAGAGGCGACGGCAAGACAAAGTTTGACGGCGAGTCTTTGGCATTTCATACACGCGTGCGCGAAGGATTTTTAAAACATCTTCCTGAATTTGGGAGGCACGCCGTCATTAATACCTCCGGCTCTATAGAGAGCGTTCAGGAAGAGATAGAAAAAGCACTCGCTTCTGCGGGGCTTTAACACCGGACAATATAGGTCTATACTCGCCGGATGGACGAAACCCCGGTTCCGCGCAGCTTAAGCAGGCGAGAGCGTTTGAATAATTTGATTGCGCATAAGCGGAAACAACTCCGCTCCGCAAGAGAATTTGTCGACCAAACGACGCAGGATCTCGAAGATTTTCAGTCGGACGAAGTCCGTGAGTTGAGTGAATCTGCCGCAGAAGGATTGGATACGCTTACCCTCATTCAGCGCGCTTTTACCAAATTGAACGGCGTGTGCACCGGGCTTATGACGGCTAAAAACCCTCAGGAAGTTATTCGCCGAAGCATTGAAATATTGATTCAGAAAGACGAGGATTGGGAACGAGAGGAAAGCGGTAACGACATGCGCGCCGGATTTTTCACGGTTTATTTTTCAATGCACGGAAATGGAGTGAAGCTCTTCAGACAGTATCGCGACATTCTTTTTGAACACAGGAACGATGATACGTTCTTAGATTCAGTCGTACAAGCTCTTCCAGAGATGCTGGAATATAACTCCAAACTATTATCGAGTGTCGGGAGAGACCTGGCGCCCCAGCAAGCCGCGGTAGAACGTGCGAGCCGTTTTCGTATCGAAGTGCCGGCGCACTACCGCGGGTTTAAGAGAGAGAAAAACCAGAGGGTCGAAACGATAAAGCGCAACATAAAGAGGCTCTATAAAGCAGCGACTGAGGCGGAATAGCCTTAGTCCACAGGAGAAAAAACCTAAACTGTGTCAAAATAGGCATATGCAATACCCATTTCTCGATGCTCAGGATAAGGAAGTAGCGGCAACAATACACGGGGAGGAGAAGCGCGAAGAAGAAGGACTTGAACTTATACCGTCGGAAAACTACGTTTCAAAGGCGGTGCTTGAGGCGGTTGGTTCGGTAATGACGAATAAGTATTCGGAGGGCTATCCGGGCGCGCGCTACTACGGAGGCCAAATGTATACGGACGTTGTAGAAAATATCGCTCGCGACAGAGCAAAGCAACTTTTTAACTGCAAATTCGCAAACGTACAACCTCTTTCAGGCGCGCCTGCAAACGTTGCAACGTATTTTGCGCTCCTTGAACCCGGCGACACTGTGTTGGGAATGGATTTAAGCCACGGCGGACACTTAACGCACGGACACCCAGTCACGTACCTCACCAAGATTTTCAATTTCGTCCGTTACAAAATGAAGGACACGACGACCGGTGAGATTGATTACGACGAAATGCGGGAAGTGGCGAAACGCGAGAAACCGAAAGTTCTTCTTGCCGGGTATTCCGCGTATTCGCGTGAGTTGGATTACGCCGCGATTTCTTCAATCGCAAAAGAGGTTGGTGCGGTATCAATCATGGATGCGGCCCATATTGCGGGCTTGATTGCGGGGGGCGCGCACAAAAATCCTTTTGATTATGGTTTCGATATCATCACAACGACCACTCATAAAACATTGCGCGGCCCCCGCGGCGGAATGATTTTGACGCG
>CAZPUX010000098.1:0-3183 GCA_964589865.1 uncultured Candidatus Saccharibacteria bacterium
ACATCAACTGGAGCCACGTACTTCACGATTGCCGCAGCAGGGAATACCGGTGTAGGTTCAACCACGCCCTTTAAAGTATTTTCAGTTGCAGGTTCGGGTGCGTGGTCCGGCCTCACCGCTGCGGCTTCTGGCAACGTCACGTTATGTATCAACGCGGGCACTAAAGAGATATTTGAAGGATCAAGTGCGACAAGTTGTACGCCATCGTCTGCCCGCTTTAAAAACACAATTACCGATTCCGACGGGGGAATAGATGAGCTTTCCAAACTTAGACCAGTTACGTTCTTCTTTAACGATCAAGGCGACCCCATGCAACAGTTGGGCTTTATTGCCGAGGAAGCATATGCGGTTGATCCGCGCTTGGTAAATCTAGATGGGCAAGGAAACCCGTACTCTTTGAAGCTCGATAACTTTCTTTCGCTTACAGTTTCCTCGGTTCAGGATCTTGATAAACGTACTCGTTTCATAAGTGGGACGACAACGATTGCTGACTTAGTCGGACCGATTGACGCAAACGCCACAACGACTCCATGGAAAGGCGGAATGAACGGTTGGAGTGATGCGCTGAAGAGTGCGGCAGGATCGGCGATTTCGGGGATGCTTCATGTCGCAGAGGATTCCTTCACGGCCGTGAACGGGGCATTCGCAAAAATATTCGCAGGTGAAGTGCATACAGATAAAATCTGTGTGGCAAAATCCGACGGTACAGAATTTTGCGCAAACGGCGATCAGCTTGCGGCTCTTGCCGCTTCCGGCGGAAATGGAGGAGGCACCTCAGGTGGGGGAGATTCAGAAGAAGGCGAAGCTCCCGATACCGAATCGCCCGCGATAACGATTCTCGGCAATAATCCCGCAACCATCGTAGTGGGCGATACATATGCAGATCAGGGAGCAACCGTCACTGATAATGTTGATCAGAACTTAGGCATACATATATATATGAATGGTGAAGAAGTTCAATCGGTAAGCATAGATACCTCCGCGCCCGGCACATTTGAGATTACCTATCAGGCAGCAGATAATGCGGGAAACGTTGCCGGGGTAATGCGTACAGTCGTTGTTTCCGCTCCGACTCCTTAATAAATACATGAATCGCGCCCTTAGTATTTTTCTTGCTGGTATCCTCTTAATCGCGCTTCCAGCGCCGGCCTATGCAGCAACGGTTATTTTTTTAACCGACACCGCCATAACTTCTTTTACGATTCCCAGCAATTGGACAACAACGAACACAATTGAATGTATCGGCTCGGGAGGTAACGGGAGGATTGGGAGTATCAATCAATCCCGAGGCGGCGGCGGCGGTGGTGCGTATGCGTTAGTGTCAAATCTTGAAATCTCCGGATCAATCACCTATGCAATTGCACAAGGCGGTACGTTTTCTACCGGCACCTATTTTAATGGAACTGCGAGCACGTCCGCTTCCGTGAGCTGCCAAAGCGGGAAAACCCCTCTTATTTTGAACGGTGGTGCGGGCGGTACGACGGCAGGCTCTATCGGTACAATAAAATTTGCCGGAGGCGTTGGAGGTGCAGGCAGCTCAGGCATTTGCCCAGGCGGCGAGAATGGCGGAGGCGGAGGTGGGGCCGGCGGTCCTCGTGGGGCAGGCATCGACGGAACCTTCGGTTCCGGAGGCGCCGGGGGAGCAGGCTTTGGCGGCGCCAGCAGCGGTGCAAGCGGGCAGGAGTGGAATTATTTTAGTTTCGGAATAGGATCGGGAGCAGGCGGTGATGGTGGTTTTGGTGGTGGTGGCGCCGGGGGAGATGGAGGATCTTACGGTGGTGGTGGCGGCGGCGGAGGCACGGATTGTGTTGAGGGCGACACGGCTGGTGCCGGTGCTCAAGGACTCATTGTGATTACGTATTGGCCCACCCTTTCTTCTATGGTGAAAATATTCGGGGGCAAGGTGCAGATACAAGGAGGCAGAACTAAAATTTATTAATTTAGTTGTTATGAGTACAGAACAGCGCGTTGTTATATCAGGAACGATTGCCGCGCTTATTATAGCGGTACCGCTCGTCTATTTTTTATTTCAACCCCGGACTATAACGGCGCCATTATGGAATATGGCTTCATCAACTGATACGGCACGCGATGCGTATTCCTTTATTCCATCTTCGGATTCTTCTCTCGTCCGCTTTACAAAAGGCATGGAGGCTTGGTATGTGAATGAAAAACTCCATTTCTCATTTCGTATCCCTGATGGATTCAGCGCCCCTGATGGGGCACTCAAAGGTTCATCCGGGCAGGTAGTAATCCTTTCAAACAACAAAGGGGATGATTTGCTGATTCTTGCGCTTCCGATAACAAATGGCGCAAATCAAATACTGACTGAACAAATCGTACGTGATAACGCTCCGGGTCAAAACCTCTCGGGCTTTCGGGAAAGTTCTTTAAAAGAAGGAACGCGTGGACTGTCCTTCCGTACGGATTCAAGCGAGTGGGGCGGAGACGGTATTGCGTTTTGGTTCACTCACGACGGATATTTATATGAACTGACAACGTATGGAAAAGATGCGGAACTGTTGGATTTAGTAATGCAGACGTGGCGCTTTAGCGTCCCAGTTGCTCCGCCGGCGAAATAACGCGCGTGAAGGGTGTGAGAATGGATACCAAGTGGTACAGTGCCTGAATGAGTTTCGTAGACGAAATAACGATTCATGCGAAAGCAGGCAAGGGCGGGGACGGCGTCGTGCGGTGGCTCCATGAAAAAGGAAAAGAATTCGGCGGACCTTCGGGCGGAGACGGCGGGCGCGGAGGTAATATTATTTTCCGCGCCATTCGCGACGTGAACATTCTTTCGCAGTACCGCGGGCGAAACACTTTCCGCGCGGAAAACGGCGCAAACGGTGGAAATAAAAACATGGCAGGCAAAGACGGTAAGGACACATTCATCGATGTTCCTACAGGCGTTGTGATTACCAGAAAAGAAAGCGGGCAAACGTTTGAACTCTTGACCGAGAACGATACCGTTATCGCTCTCCATGGTGGCTCACGCGGGCTTGGCAATACGAATTTCAAGTCTTCCGTAAATCAGAACCCCGAAGAAGCAACTGACGGCAAAGAAGGGGAGGAAGATTCATTTCTTGTTGAATTAAAACTTATTGCCGACGTGGGCCTCGTGGGACTTCCGAATGCAGGCAAGTCCAGTATTTTAAATGCATTGACGCACGCAAAGGCAAAAGT
>CAZPUX010000099.1:0-3181 GCA_964589865.1 uncultured Candidatus Saccharibacteria bacterium
TACCCGATTTGTGTTCGGCTTGCTATACTTCACTTCATGGTTATACAAAAAACAGGCGGATACGGATTCAAACTTTCGGCAGGGCCGGTGACGGTTGCGATTAATCCTCCAAGTTCTCGTTCAAAAAAACACAAAGTATCAAAATTCGGCGCTGACATCGTCCTGGTGTCGATTCCTGACGAAGATTGGAACGGCGTAGAAACGGCAACACATGGAGAAAAAGAGCCGTTCGTTATTAAGGGCCCCGGCGCCTACGAAGTAGGCGATGTACGTATCACCGGGTACGGCTCCCGTTCGGATTACGGCGACGTTTTGTCTGATGTCGGCAATACAGTATATATAGTAGAGATGGACGGAATGCGCGTTTTGGTATTAGGCGCCCTTTCATCCCCCAAGCTTCCTCCTGAAATCCGCGCAGAGTTAGATGAAATCGGCATCGTGCTCGTCCCTGTGGGCGACGGCACTTTGGACCCGAAAGCGGCACACGAGTTGGTAACAGGCATAGAACCGAAGGCAATCATTCCGTACGCAGTCGGGAGCGACAAAGAACTCTCTGCCTTTTTGAAAGCGGAAGGCGAGACGGGCGTCAAGGCCATCGATAAATTCACCGTGCGCGCCAAGGAGCTTGCGGCGTTTGACGGCAGCGTTGTTCTTTTGTCGTAGCGTATGTACGAGTGGATTCTAGCGATGCGCCGAAAGCCTATCGAGGAACGGCGCCGCTTTGTCGGCGTGGTTGCGATTTCCGTCATGGCGATCATAACCGCTGCATGGTTTATATTTTTTTTCACCGGGTTTACAAAACAGCTGTCCGATTCAAAAAAAGCGCCGTCAGCTGAAGCGGCCGCTTCCGTTGTTACCAGTTTCGGAGGGCTCCAGGAGCCGTTTTCAAAACCGTTCGGCAATTAAGGGGCAAAATGACGCCCCGCTCGCTCGCATTTGAAAGCGCATTTTGATATACTGAACTGAATACATGGCCCGAAAGAAGGAAAAAACACCACGCGAAGACAGCACCCCGAAGGCCGATAGTGGCCTTCGAGTCGTTTCGCAATCGATTACGGAGGAAATGCGCACGTCGTATTTGGATTACGCAATGAGCGTCATCACCAGCCGCGCGATTCCTGATGTGCGCGACGGATTAAAACCCGTGCACCGCAGAATTTTGTACACGATGCACGAATTGAATTTAAGTCCCGGCGGAAAAACGCGTAAGTGCGCAAAAATTACGGGAGATGTTACAGGCAATTACCACCCGCACGGGGATGCGGCGGTGTATGAATCGCTGGTGAAATTGACGCAGGATTTTTCAATGCGCTACCCCTTGGTTATTGGCCAGGGTAACTTCGGCTCGATTGACGGCGACCCTGCAGCCGCGCCCCGCTACACAGAAGCAAAAATGTCCAAGCTCGCAGTTGAGATGCTCAATGATATTGAGAAAGAAACCGTACAGTGGAACCCGAACTATGAAGGCACGCGCAAGGAACCCGCGCTTTTGCCTGCCGCGGTTCCCAACATTCTTTTAAACGGAACTTTAGGCATCGCGGTCGGTATGGCGACCAACATTCCGCCGCACAATTTGGGCGAGGTGATTGATGCAACCGTACATCTTATTGATAATCCGGACGCCGACACCGAAGATCTGCTTGAATTCGTGCAGGGTCCTGATTTTCCGGTCGGCGGAGTGGCGTACAACTCGAAAGACATTGCGCATGCATATGCAAACGGCAGAGGAGGGGTGACCGTGCGCGGAGTTGCAGAAATAACGGAAGACAAAAAGGGTAACAACATTATCGTCATTACCTCGATTCCGTACCGCGTGAATAAGTCGGATTTGATTGTGGCGATTGCGGATTTGGTGCGCGATAAAAAATTAGAAGGTGTGCGCGATATTCGCGACGAATCGACCGACGACATTCGCGTTGTGATTGAACTTAAAAACAACGCACAGCCTCAGGCGGTTTTGAACTACCTCTATAAACATACTCAGCTCGAAGAAGCATTCCACTACAACATGGTGGTGTTGGTGGACGGCGTCCCGCAAACCCTTTCGCTTTCAGGCATCCTTTCGTATTTCATTGAGCACAGAAAGGAAGTAGTGAAGCGCCGAACCGCGTTTGATTTGGCAAAAGCCAAAGACCGCGAACATATACTTTTGGGCCTTTCGAAAGCCTTGGACCACATTGATGCAATCATAAAAACCATCAAGGCATCCAAAGACATTCCTTTGGCGCACGCGGCCTTGATGAAGCAGTTTAAATTTTCCGACCGCCAGGCAACCGCGATTTTGGAAATGCGCCTTTCGAAACTTGCAGGTCTTGAGCGCAAGAAAATTGAAGACGAATTGAACGAAGTACAGGCTTTGATAAAGGAATTGGAAGAAATACTTTCAACAACCAAGAAAGTGATGGCCGTTGTGAAAAAAGAATTGTTGGCGCTTCGCGAGAAATACGCGGACGAGCGCAGAACCCGCATCGTCAAAGGCGGTGTGAAAAACATGAGCGAGGAAGACATGATTGCGGATGAAGCTGCGATGCTGACCCTTACTTCTTCAGGCTATGTGAAGCGCACGAACCCGACTGAATATAAAAAACAGAATCGCGGAGGCGTGGGCGTTGTCGATTTGAACACCAAGGATGAAGATTTCGTCACGTTGTTTTTGGAAGGTTCAACACACGACCACATTCTGTTCTTTACCGACAAAGGCAAGGTGTATCAGACGCGCATGTTTGATGTTCCGGAAGGAAAACGCGCAACCAAAGGCAAATCAATTATGAACGTACTCCCGCTTTCGACCGAAGAACGCGTTACTTCAATAGTTTCGATGCCGAAAGACATGAAATCAAAAGCGGAAGCAACCGCGTTCATGCTCATCACCGAAAAGGGCGTTGCGAAAAAGGTGAAAGCCGAACAATTTACCGACGTTAGGAAGAGCGGAATTATCGCGATGACCTTGCAGAAAGGCGACAGCCTGATTTCGGTGTTGCCGGTTATGAAAGGCGATTCGGTAATGCTCACCACCTCCGGCGGACAGGCAATTCGCTTTAAAGAATCCGATATCCGCGAAATGGGCAGGACCGCAGGCGGGGTGCGCGCAATGAAAATCGGCACGAAGGGTTCGATTGTCGGCGCGGATGTAGTGCGGAACGAAAAAGAAAGCGAATTCATCATCATGACAAATATGGGA
>CAZPUX010000100.1:0-3148 GCA_964589865.1 uncultured Candidatus Saccharibacteria bacterium
GGGAACCGGGGGCCAGCACGGTATCGGTGACGGAATTTTGGAATATCTGGGATACGAAAAAATAAACGAGGCATTGGTCCTGTGTAAAAAAGACACGACGCAGGTTGTGCCGCTTCTCGGATGCACCTCCGGCGTGTTTATGGATTATCTTTCGCCGCTTTCAGGGGCGGAAAATGCACTCACGCCTTCATCAAGGTCGCTCGATACCGCAAATCCGTACGAACCCTGCACACTTGTGGAAGCCGAGTTTCAAAAATCCTGCTTCTTCGAACTCGGTCAGCACTTCCATCAGCTTGGGAGTACAAACGCGGTGCATCTTTGTGCCGGTCTTTCCGGTGAACGAAGAACATACTGTTTCTTTGGTGTCGGAGCTGACGTCGCTTTTTCCGTTCCGGTTGATTCAGCATCCTCACAATGCGCGGTGTTTAGCGGAACTGATGAGCGTTCATGTCTGGCAGGAGCGCTGTGGGGTTATTGGTCAAGCAACAGAAGAGGAGCCTCCGTACTGTCTCTGTGTGCATCTGCCGATATCAAACAGCAAGAGAGTTGCGAATCTCTGGCAGACGTAACTGAAGGACACGACACAACATTTCCTAAAGCGGCACAATGAAAAAAAATATTATTTCCGGACTCGCGATATGTATCCTGCTCGCCGTAATATTCGGCGCCTCGTACGCATACGAGACGGGATTTTTCGGACTTATGAAACCGACTTTTGACACATACGCGAATGAAATCATTGCGGAGTGCAAAAATTCCTCGTACAAGCCGGCCTGTTATGACCGGGAAATCCCAAAACTTATGGACAAGGGGCTTTCAATGGAAAATGCGTTTCAGGTGACCTCGATTATTCAGGGAAAAACGGGGGATTATTATTATTGCCACGTCTTGGGGCATGAACTTGCTTCGAAAGAAACGGCAAAAGATCCTACTCAGTGGACTCAAGTGATAGCCCGGTGTCCGGCGGGTATGTGCAGTAACGGCTGCGTGCACGGTGCGGCGCAAGAACGGTTCCGTGCGGAGTCGCTCCCGTCTTCGGAGGTTGAAAAACTGGTGCCGCAAATTGCAACGATATGCGAATCGGGTCCGGGAAGCGCGTTTACCGATTTGGAGCGCGCAAGCTGCTATCACTCGCTCGGGCACCTGGCGATGTATATGACGCATGCAGACATCGCCACTGCGACGAATATCTGCGACACAGTGACCGCAAAAAATCACCGCCCGGATTTCACGCAGCTTTGCTATGAAGGGGCATACATGCAAATCTTTCAGCCTCTGGAGCCTGAAGATTTTGCATTAGTAAAAGACATAGCCCCGACAAGCACGCAATCGGCTTCGGCGTTTTGCGACACGTTTGCCGGCGAGCGAAGTGCGGCGTGCCATCGCGAATCATGGCCTCTTTCTTCAGACGGACTCAAAAAAGCTCCGGGTGTAGTGGCGTTTTGCAGTATTTTACCCGAGCCGCGGTATCAGGAGGAGTGCTACGAAGCGATGTTTTATGTCATGACGGCACAGTTTAATTTTGACGAAACCAAAATTATCCCGTTTTGCAAAGGGTTTGCCGAAAAAAGAGAGGCACAATGTTTTGCAAATTCAGCCTCACGGTTTATTGAAACCGATTACCGCCTGGTGCCGAAAGCCGCCGCAGTATGCAAAATTGCGGATGCGCTCGGTATCGGTACGCGATGCTATCAGGAGTTGCTGTTCTATTCAACCTATAATTTTCACAAAGGCTCCGACGGATTCAATGCGCTCTGCAGTGCTCTTCCTGAGCCCTGGGGTACGCGCTGTAAAAACGGAGAAGGAGTGCGGGTGCCGATAGGGTCTTTGGACAAGTAACATATGAAAAAAACAGATATCATCGCGCTCGTATGCGCAGCCGTGCTTGTCCTCGGCTTCTTATTTTCTGCGCTCGGTCCTCATACTATTACGCTTACTAAAAGCGGGTTTTCTCCGCGTACGCTTACTATTCGGCCCGGTGAAACCGTTACTTTTATCAGCGTACAGGGGGATTCTTTCTGGCCCGCATCAGACTTCCATCCGACCCACGCTCTGTTTCCCGCATTTGACCCGAAAAAACCGATTGCAGCAAATGATTCATGGTCATTCAGATTTGATACGCCCGGCACGTATCCTTTTCATGACCATCTTGCCCCGCAGTTTACGGGCACCATTGTGGTGCTTGGCTCTACCGCCGAAGCGAAAAAAGCGTGCCTCGCGGCGAAAGCGAAAGATGCGCTTTCGCCCGAGTGCTGGGCGATGGAACTTCGGGACATTCTTTCAAAGAAAGGCCTGGTTGCCGCTTTTTCGTACGTTGATGATATGTACGCGACGGACCCGTGGTTTCGCAACAACTGCCACGACGTCATGCATATTCTTGGCGCTGAAGCATACAAAAAATTTAAGACCGACAGCTCAATTATTGACCTGCCCCAAACATCCTATTGCGGGTACGGTTTCTACCACGGATTCATAGAACGGATGCTGACCGAAAGCGGACCCAATCAGTATGACGACGTACGCAATTACTGCGAACAGGTAAACCAGAAGGACGGGGAGTCGGCATCAGGACCGTGTTTCCACGGCATAGGGCATGCCATTTTCGATTCGCTTGAAAGCTCCCTGTGGGGCGATAGTAAGAATATGGTACGCACGGCACTTTCGCGCTGCGAGGCGGCGGTAACAACGGAATTTGCCTTAAGGCAATGTGGCTCGGGCGTGTTCAATTCATTCGCAAACGCGATGAGTGCAAAAAACTATGGCATTTCTTTTGTGCCGTTTGATACCGAAACGTTTTGCATGTCTCAGTCCGAGAGATACCGCGAGGGTTGCTTTGGCGAGACCGGCATCGGCCATATCAGCGACTTACAAATGGACAAGGCTGATGCCTTGAAGTTTATAGACTCACTGAATCCGCAATTCAGGCAGTATATGTATTTCATTTATTTTTCGGACCTGACAAAACGCGCCATTAAAAATTTTCCCGCACGCACGCAGTCTTTCCGCGACTCGTGCGTTTCGCTTTCCGATGAATCGGCTGTACGCGGGTGCGTCAGGGGTGTGTTGCAAGGAATTCGTGAAGAGTCGCAGGTGGGGAAGTCGCATGAGTACGCGTTTCCTTTTTGCGGTCTTTTCATGACAAACAGAC
>CAZPUX010000101.1:0-3105 GCA_964589865.1 uncultured Candidatus Saccharibacteria bacterium
AAACAGTCGAGAAAGAAAGACTCGAGAAAACTCTGCAATTTTTCGCCGATCGGCAAGAGAGATCAAACGAGATCCTAAATTCTCCCTCACTCTTCGTTGACCCAGCTCGTTAATAATGATATTTTACCATCTGTAGTCTCATTGGCACGCTTAGCTCAGTTGGTAGAGCAACTCTTTTACACAGAGAAGGTCGGGGGTTCAAGTCCCTCAGCGCGCACCCAGTATGGACAGAATGAAAAACTCTCTCGTGGTGGCAGGGGGTGCGGTCGGAACTTTTCTGGCGGTAGTTTTTTTATGGAGATATTCGGTTCTTTTGGATGCGGGACTCATACTTATAACCTTGGGGTTTTTGTTTCACTTTAAAAAACGCCGATACATCGGGGTATATCTGTTCGGGTTCTTATTCGGGCCTCTCCTGGAGATTACTGCAATCTATTCCGGAGCCTGGCACTACACGGCGCCTGATTTTTTCGGTATCCCGTTTTGGCTCCCTTTCGTGTGGGGGAATGCGGCTATAACCATTGCTTCTGTTTACGCGCTTTTTGAAAAACATGACTGATGCGGCGTTCCGAGCAATAATTTCCGGGCGCGTTCAAATGGTCATGTATCGCGATTTCGTCGAGCGGAAAGCGAGTGCAGGGGGAATCGTCGGTGAAGTAAGAAATCTGAACGATGGAACGGTCGAGGTTATTGCGGAAGGGAAGAAAGGAATGCTTGAAAAACTTGTCGAAGATTTGAAAAAAGGAGCGCTGCTCTCTCGTGTAGATGAAGTGGCGGTAGAATGGCGGGAACCGACCGGCGCGTTCGCGGGTTTTTCTATAAGCTACTCATGAAATCAATTCGTTCAGTCGGCATCATCATGGACGGCAACCGCCGCTGGGCAAAAGAGCGCGGACTCGCTTCCTTTGAAGGGCATCGTGCGGGGTTCGAAGCGCTCAGGCGTTTGTCGGGGGACGCCCAGGCACTCAAAGAAAAATATGGGCTTGAGTACGTAACGCTGTATGCATTTTCAACCGAAAACTGGAACCGCACCCAGGAAGAGGTGGGGTATTTGATGCAATTATTTGAAGAAGGTTTGAGGTGGATTGTGAGTGAGCATGTGAAACAGGGCGAGAAAAATCCCGAGACGGCAATCAGAATAAAAATTATCGGGGAACGCGAACGCTTCTCACCGGCGCTCCGTGCGCTGATGGCGGAAGCGGAAGAGAAAACAAAAAATTTCGGCGGAGTGACGGTAACGTTTGCGCTTTCATACGGCGGGCGGGCGGAGATTCTTGATGCCGTAAAGCGTATGCAAAAAACAAGGGAGGAACCCACCGAGGAATCGTTTTCAAAAGCATTGTGGGCATCCGGCATTCCCGACCCTGACATCATTATCCGCCCCGGCGGGGAACAGAGGCTTTCGAATTTTTTGCCGTGGCAGGGCGTGTATTCTGAACTGTTTTTCCCGAAAATGTACTGGCCCGATTTTACGCGCGAGGAATTGGAGAAAATTTTTGCCGAATATTATGAGCGCGAACGCCGCCATGGAGCCTGAGATTATTTTTGAAGATGCGGATGTCCTGGTTATCAATAAACCGGCGGGACTGATTGTGCACTCTGACGGTCGTACGCAAGAAGATTCTGTTGCCGAATGGGCGGTGAAAAAATATCCTGAGATGACGCGGGTGGGGGAACCGTGGACGTCCCCGCAAGGGGAAGTAATAAACAGGCCGGGCATTGTGCATCGATTGGACCGCACAACGTCAGGCGTAATGATTCTTGCGAAAACGCAAAGTGCGCATGCATTTTTAAAAAAACAATTTCAAGACAGGACAACCGAAAAAGAATACCGCGCGCTGGTGTATGGCCACCCGAAGGAAGATTTGGGCAAAATTGAATACGAAATTGTGCGCGTAAAAAGCGTTCCTCCGCGCTGGGGGATTGCAAAAGGCGACGTGAACAAAAAACGCTCGGCGGTTACGTACTGGAAAGTTATAAAACGCGGTTCTGACCCGGAAACAGGAGAAAAAGTTTCCTTACTTTCGGTTTCCCCGAAAACCGGACGCACGCATCAGATTCGCGTACACCTGAAGGCGATACATCTGCCGATTATTGCCGACCACCTATATGCGCCTAACGGTGCCAAACTATTCGGCCTTGAACGCCCTGCGCTCCACGCGTTCCGTCTTTCAATTACTCTGCCTTCAGGCGAACAGAAGGCTTTCGAGGCCCCTTTGCCTGAGGACATGGCCAAGGCGGTGGGAACCATGGGTGAGTTTGCGAAAACGGCTTAGCCGTGCTATTTTTTCCCTTCATGACTGTAGCAATTGCGCCTAAGACTATCTCGCCGGTTAATGTTGACGAGAGAAAAAACCTTGATATCCGCTCAGGCGATATTGTTCGCATACACCAGAAAATCCAGGAAAAGGGCAAAACCCGCATCCAGATATTCGAAGGCTTGGTATTGGCAAGGAAACACGGCACGGAAGCAGGGGCAACCTTTACGGTGCGCGCCACTATGTCCGGCGTTGGCGTTGAAAAAATCTTTCCCCTCTACTCTCCCGGTATCGATAAAATTGAAATTGTCCGCCGCTCGAAGATGCGCCGTGCGAAACTCTACTTTATTCGCGACCAGGTTGCCCGCGTTATGAGAAAGCAGCTCCGCAATATGCGCTCCGTTGCTATTTCAACCAAATCAGAGCGTGAGGAAGCAGATAAGGCGGTAGCGGAAGCAACAGCATTGAAGGAAGCGCAGGAAAAAGAAGCAGCAGAAATTGCGGCAAAAGCAGCAGCGAAGGAAGCTGAAGCAAAAGCGAAAGAAGAAGCAGCAAAGGCAGCAGAGGCTCCCGCTCAGGAAGCCCCCGCCGAAGAACCTAAAGCTGAGTAAAGAGGCTTTTCAGCCATCCTCGGCTCGGAAACGGAAATGTCTTTCCATTTTCCTCGCTCTACGTCGGCAGTAACACTCGGTTTTTTGTTTGCAAAAGGCCGTAAAATACATAGAATAAGGCGACGCGCACGTATGAATACGTACTTGCGCCGCCCGGTATTTGCGCAGGTGGCGAAATTGGTAGACGCACTACCTACAGGTGGAAGCGCCCGCAAGGACTTGGAAGTTAGAGTGTT
>CAZPUX010000102.1:0-3023 GCA_964589865.1 uncultured Candidatus Saccharibacteria bacterium
CGACCGTGCTTCTTGGGGGTGCCCCGGCGACCGGCGTCACCGTTGCAACCGGCGCGCATGCGGTTCTGTTTGCCTTCAAAGGAGGGGACGCTGCGGGAAGCACAATTTCAGAAGATGGTTCTGTTGCTCTTTTGCACTCCGCGGGAAATTCTGTAAGCGGTGTATACCGTATCTCCGGTAACAAAGTGACATCTGCAGGTTCAATTGTTTCTACGGTTCCCACCTACGGCGCTTCATTTGCCGACACTACGCACCTTTTTCTTAGGACCGACAAAACTTCCGTAGCGCTATATCGGCTTCCTGATGACACGGCTTCGTTAAAACCGCCGACCGCTCATTTATCCATCATCGCCCCGCAATAATCATGAGAACGACCGCACTCCCTTCCGTTTTTTCTTTCACCATTTTCGCGGTTATTGCGCTTTTCTTTTTGATTCCCTCTGCGCACGCTTCCGTTATGGTTTATGACGGCGGAGAGCCGTATGTGTATGTGGTCCCCGACTCTCAGGCAAACGGCGGCATCAACAATCCGCAACATAGCGGTATCAGTAGCGAAATGCCGTCGATGCAACGCGCATGCTATCTAGCCGATCCGACTGCGTACCCTTCATATTGGCGCTCAGGCCAATATGATTCCCCGGGAGATAACTCAGTTATTCACTGGGGCATTGCAGATGCAAAATCGGGCGGTTCGCCGGTGTGGTACAGAACCGGGGCCAAACATAATCAGCACATCAAGGAACTTGATTGTTCGACCGATGCCAAAGCCGACACGTCGCTTACGGCTTCGAAAACGCAAATCGTTAAGGGAGATTCATCTACGCTCACCTGGAATTCGCAATATGCCAAGGTTCGAAAAGCGACATGCACAGCTACGAATTTTACTTTAGACACATTCGTTCCTGCGCACTTTGAAACCGTGGTGTGGGACGGGAACTGCGGAGGCGGTGGTGGAGGACTCAACCCGCCCACCCACGCAAACTCAGCAGCAGGGGTGTGCGGAGTCCCGCTCGTGTATCAACAGTGGGTGCCTGATTACACGGGCTCCGCACCATTTGGCGGCGCGAAAGACGTGAGCCCTCAAGAGACAACGACCTATACCTATTCCTGCACGAACGCCAACGGTACCGAGAGTTCAAGCGTAACTGTTACTGTACTTGATGAACCTGACCCGAGCTGTTCGGACGGTCTCGATAATAACGGCAACGGTCCGATTGACGGCAGCGACCCGGATTGCGGAACGGGAGGAACCGGCACGGAAGTTCCGCACGCGAATTTGCCCGACGTCGTTGCCGATGATGTAAATGAGGATTTAGTGCCGTCGGGAACTCCCACCACGCTCTCGGCTTTGATTTCAAACGTCGGCGACGCGCCGACCGGAGTCGGATTCAAGAATCTTTTCCAAATCGATAACGACAACGACCACGCGAATGTGTTTGCCGTCACGACTGGTACGTCACCCGCCTTGTTCCAAGACGGCACCGATGTTTCAAAAGCAACATACACATTCCCGAGTGCGGGGACGTGGTACGTGCGCGCGTGCGGAGATAATGACGCGTCGTGGCACGGCACGGTGAACGAATCTAATGAAAACAACAACTGCTCTACCGGAGGCTGGAAGGAGGTGACCGTTGCCGCGGATGTGCCGACTGCGTCCCTTTGGGCAAGTCCGCCGTCGGTGGCGTCAAACGAAGCATCGACATTATCGTGGGAATGCACAAAAAGCACATCAGCATCGATTGATAACGGCATAGGTTCTGTGACTCCTGTTGACGGAGGAACAATTTCCACAGGACCCTTGCTTTCCAAAACCGATTACACGCTGACCTGCACAGGCGACAAAGGAAGCGCGAAAAGCTTTTATAGCGTTCTCGTTAACCCGCCGACTGTTGATATTCATGCTGACCCGCCGTTAGTTAAAAAAGGCGGGCAAACAATCATTTTGTGGGAATCGCATGGCGCAACGTCGTGCTTGGTAACCGGTCCTGGAATCATTGCAAGCCTCGCGCATCTGAAAATCGGTTCTCTGACTACGACGATAAACAACCAATCAACCTATTCAATTTCCTGCAACGGCGTTGCGACAAAATCCATAACGGTAGGAATCGTCCCCGAATTTAACGAAAAATAACCCCGCCGGTGTTCCGCGTTGCGCATACGGCGCGCCTTTGGTATAGTAGCCCTCACATGAAAGCCGATATCCACCCGCAAAATTACCGCCAGGTCGTGTTTCAGGATGCTTCTTCAGGGGTGCAGTTTATAATCGGTTCAACTGTTGAAACCGACCAAACGACTACGCTCGACGGCAAAACGTACCCTCTCTATATCGTTGAAATTTCAAGCGCTTCGCACCCGTTTTACACGGGTAAACAGGCGACCTTGGACCGCGCCGGACGCGTGGACCGCTTCAAGAAACGCACCGCAGCCCGCGGAAAGAAAGCGTAACGACCGCAATCGATACACCGGGAAACTGGTGTATCTTTTTATATATGGAAGACGAAGCAACTGAATTCAGGGAGAACCCTAAAACCGCATATCTTGCCGCGGAGTATGACCGTTTGAGCGCGGAGCTTTCGCGCGTTTCCGACATGGCAGCTGCAGACCCCGCACTTCGCGAACTTGCAGAGGAAGAAAAGCAATCGCTTGAGTCTCAGCGGAAAACGCTTTTCGAGCAGATGGAATCAATTCTTGCGCCTGCGGATGTTGGGGGAGGAGATGAGCCGATTGCGGTTGTGATGGAATTTCGCGCCGGCGCCGGAGGGGATGAAGCGGCATTATTCGCAACGGAGCTTGCGCGCATGTATCTAAAATACGCGGAGAAAAAAGGATTTGAAACGAAACATTTGGACGAGGGTTTGGCGTCGATTGAAATTCGGGGAAAGGGTGCGTATGGCGCGCTTAAATATGAAACGGGGGTGCATCGCGTCCAGCGCATTCCCGCGACCGAAAAAAACGGTCGCGTGCACACGTCAACCGCGTCCGTTGCCATTCTTCCTATTCGCAAATTTCCAAAGTTTGAATTG
>CAZPUX010000103.1:0-3015 GCA_964589865.1 uncultured Candidatus Saccharibacteria bacterium
CCCCTTTTTTCTTTCCCATCATCGCTTCACCCAACGGCGAGAGGTGCGAAATTTTCTGGTCGCGCATGTTAGCTTCTTCAGAACCCACAATCGTATACGCGTGCTCGGCTTTGTCGCCTTTTTTCTTTATGGTTACCTTTGAACCGAAACCGACGACTCCTTTTTTCTTTTCCGAAATAATGACGGCCGACTTTATGATGTGTTCAAGCCTTCTGATGCGCTCTTCCGTTGCCGCCTGGAGTTCCCTCGCCGCCTGATATTCCGCGTTTTCCGAGAGGTCGCCCAAAGAGCGGGCGTATTCAAGACTTTCAGCAATCTCCTTGCGTGTGGTTGTCGTTAACTTCTCAAGCTCTTCTTTTAATTCGTCGAATTTTTCCTGGCTTAAAAGATTCTCTTCCGTGTCCGCATCTGTTTTTGGTTTTTTCATATCTGCTGTTGGCACATTGTACCTACAATGGAACTTTGCGCAATGTTGATATCAATTGCCTGGCGCGCCGTATTCTGTGCGGTTTTCGGCAATCCACCGAAGCACTTCTCCCATAACCGCGGGTGCGCCCTGCAATGTACCGGCTTTCGCGCGTTCCATCGCAACAGCAAACGCGTAGCGCGGATGTTCGTAGGGGAAAAATCCTATCACGACGGAATTAACGAATTCTTTTTTCACGCCGACTTCAGCAGTTCCTGTTTTCGCAGCAGCATGAAGGCCGGGAAGCGAAAGCGCCTGTGCGATTCCTTCGGTGACCGCAAGGCGCATGCCCTCGCGAATCACGGAAAGATTTTCAGGAGCGACAGAGACGCGAGATACCGGCTCATGAGCATCCTTAAAAATAGTCGGCGTCACCACTGTTCCGCCGTTTGCGATTGTGGCGACTCCGCGCACGAGCTGCATCGGCGTTACCTGGAATCCGTATTGTCCGATTGATGTGTGATACGTGTCGCCCAAAAACCACCGCTCCCCGTCGAAGTTTTCCGCCTTCCATTCAGGGTCCGGAAGCGTTCCTGATTCTTCCCCGGGAAACACGGAACCCGTAGGCTCCCCGAACCCGAACATGCGCATGTATTTTTCGATATTTGCAATCCCCAGACCCGGCTGGTCTTCAAATCCCCCGCCGACTTCGTAAAAATACACGTCGGAGGAAACGGCAATGGCGTGCCGTAAATCAACCCAGCCCTGCGCGCGCCAATCCTTGAAAATCGAAGGCTTTGAAGGGTCGTAGGGATTCGGAACCGAAATCGAACCGGTCGAGAGAATCTTTTTTTCCGGGCTGATGACTTTTTCCTGAAGCGCGGCAGCACCCATAAACGGCTTTACGACGGAACCCGGCGTGTAGAGTCCCGATACGGCGCGGTCCAAAAACGGCGAGCGCGAATCAAGAAGAAGTTTTTGTATTTCTTCTTTCGGCGCGCCTGTTGACATGACTTCCGGGTCGAAAGATGGGTAGCTTGCAAGAGCGAGGAGCTCGCCCGTTTGTATATCCATAATCGCTCCCGCGCCGCCTCTCCACTTCGATTCATCGGCGCGATTTTTTATCGTCTCGTACAATTCTTTTTCAAGACCGGAATCCAAGGATAGCGTGACGTCTTTCCCCGGTGTTGCATCCGTCACGACGGAACCGGAAACTATCTTTCCTGACGCATCCGTTTCGGCAATTTGGCTTCCGTTCACCCCCGAAAGCTTCTCATTTTGCGACGCCTCAATGCCGACAACGCCATCGGTCGATTCCTGATACCAGTAGCCATTCTGGTCATGCTTTGGGTAGCTCACATAGCCTACAACCACCGCTCCCGCTTCACTCAGCGGATAGCGTCTCGTCGGCGTGCTGGTTCCCGTCCCCGGAACGTTTTCCGCAAGGATTTCTCCGTTCCTGTCGAGAATAAGTCCGCGCTCCGCGGGTATTGTTGAATGAGAAAGACGGTTCGCCTCCGCGCGCGCTTGAAGCGAAGAATGCTCGAATATCTGCAAATACACGAGTTGGCCCGCAAATGCCGCAACAACAAACGAGGCAAGGATAATGAAATTTCTGAACGTCTTTGAATCCAAGGGGCGTTCTATTTTTCCCTCAATACGCGCCGTATCAAACTCAGGCAAATTTTGCGCATCATTCAAAATTTCATCCGGCTCGATTGCCTGATACCGCCGCTTGTTTCTGAAGAGGTTTCCAAACGCCATACTTATTCAAGAATAGCGCGATTCAAATACCATGCGGTTACCGCAAGCAGCGTAAAGACCGCAGCGTAGATGTAGGAAAAACCGAACAGCCTGGGTTCGGAAACGCCGAATAAAATATCCATGAAAAGACCGCCAACAATTACCGTCAGATATGCTTCAAAATACGCAAGCCCGAAAATACCCAGAGCAACCGTTCCCCACCACGGCAACAGCACGGCCGAGAGCAGAAACGCAATAATAAACAGGGCGCGAGCCATTATCAGGGACGTGAAGTAATAATGCTGACGTAATCCAAACTCTGGATCGACACCGGGCTTCTCATATACACAATCTGCGATGCGTCGGTTGCCGTTCCCGAGAAAGACACAACAACTCCTAATGCAAGCGTTTCTGAATTCGGAATTCGAACGGTTTCCCCAACATCGACCGTAACTGACCGCGGGAGAGAGATACTGAACGAACCTCCTCCCTGCCCTTCCGCAACAGCAACCGCGCGCGGAGTTCCCAAAATAACGTCGTGCGTAACGCCCGCCGTTGAATACAATTCCGCAGTCGCCGAACTTTTCGAAACAGAAACTATTTTGCCGAGCGCAATGCCGTCAAAAACAACAATGTCGTTTTCCGAGATGCCGGATTCCGCACCGCGATCCAAGAGAAGCGCATCGTAGTGGGTCTGCGGAGGCCGCGATAGAACGCGTGCAGGAATCGCTTTTGCGAAACTTTGCACGGCTCCTGCGGATTTCAATTTGGTATTCTCATCCGCAACAAGAGCGTAGAGCGTGCTTTGGTAGCGAATATTCTGAAGTTCGGATTCGTTCGCGGAAAGTTTTTCCAAAAGTTCCGCG
>CAZPUX010000104.1:0-2978 GCA_964589865.1 uncultured Candidatus Saccharibacteria bacterium
CTTTCGTTTGCATTTCTCGCGCTTGGTGTCGGTGCTCTTTTGGGGATTTTTGTAAAAGGGAATGACGCAAGCCCGCTGTTTTTTGCCGGACATTTCTTTGAGCTTATCGGGTTTGCGCTGGCAATCCGCTGGGTGTGGCAGTATCTCTCGCTTCGAATCCGGGAAAGCCTGGTACTGATTTTTATTTCGGCGGCGCTTTTCCTTTCCACAATTGTTACGCTGGCGTTTTCTACCATTCTCATCGGGGAAATAACCGCGCAAACCCAAAACAACCTGCTGACCGATGCCCGCGTATTGAATCTCACGGTTGACGGTTTGAAAGAAGAATCACTTGCGAAAGCAACGCTGATTGCGGAGAGCGACGAATTGAAAACCGCGGTTGCGAAGGACGATTTTTCGCGCCTCGGGGAAATCTCCGAAGGTTTCATGGAAACATACAACCTCGGGTTTGTTACTATTGTTGACAAAGAAGGAAACGTTCTCGTGCGCGCGCATGCGCTTTCCCGCCGCGGCGATTCGTTGACCGGCGAGCGGGCGCTTGAAGAAGCCCTTCACGGCAATGCATTTGCAACTGTTGAAACAAGTCCGGTTGAAAAACTCTCCATTCGGGCGGGCGCACCTCTGCTCGTAAACCGGTCTGTTGTCGGCGCCGTGATTGCCGGATACCCTCTCGATAACGCGCTTGTTGACCGGATAAAACGAGTCACGGGTCTCGAGATGTTCATTTACGATAAAAATACTTCAATCGCCGCAACGGCGCTTGCCACGGACGGTCGTACGCGGCTTACCGGCATTCCGATTACGAACAAAGAAGTCGTACAGGCAGTTTTGGAGGAAGGGAAAAGCGTCACTGCGCGCACTGAATTTTACGGAGCGCCGTATCACGCAAGTTATTTGCCGCTTTTCAATGGGGATTCAAAAATTGTCGGTATGATTTCAGCGGCAAAACCCGAACAGGATATTCTTGATATCGCGAATTCTACCAACAGACTGACGCTTATTACTGTTATCCTTATTATGCTGGCGCTTTCGTGGCCGATTTATCTTTTTACAAAGCGTTTAACAAAAGAACAATAATTTTCTATGAATAAAAATGCGCTTTTTATCGTCGGTGCGCTTCTCATTGCAGCTCTTCTTGGGGGAGGGTATTACTTCTTTGCACAAAGCCGAGTTTCTGCTCCGAGTGCGAATTCAGTCCAGACCCCGGGCGTTACAGACACCGAAATTCGTTTGGGTTCATCAGCCGCTCTTTCGGGGAATGCCGCGAGCCTCGGCACTAATCTTATTTCAGGAGCAAATGTCGCGGTGAGTGAAATTAATGATGCGGGCGGTATTAACGGCCGAAAATTAAAAGTCATCAGTTATGACGACCAGTACGACCCGCCGAAGGCAGTAGAAAATACCCAGAAGCTTATCAATGAAGATAAGGTTTTCGCGCTCTTCAATTATGTCGGTACGCCTACAGGCGTGAAGGTAATGCCTGTCATTGCTGAGGCAAAAATCCCTCTCGTAGGAATGTTTACCGGTGCGGAGGCCTTTCGTAACCCATTACAGAGATACATCTTTAATATCAGGGGTTCGTATTATCAGGAAACGGAGCTGGCAACTAAATATTTCGTTGACAATATCGGACTTAAGAAGGTCGCTGTTTTGTATCAGGCAGATGCCTTCGGGTTGGCGGGGTTAGAAGGAGCAAAAATTGCTCTCAGTAAGCGGGGCCTTACACCGGTTGCACTTGGGTCCTATGAACGCGGCACAGTGAACGTTGAAGCCGCGGTACAAACTATTGCCGCCTCAGACGCGCAAGCGGTCATCATGATAGGCACGTACACGCCACTTGCAAAGTCCGTGAGTCTCATAAAAAGCACAAAGCCGGAAATGCTGTTTGATACAGTTTCATTCGTAGGTCCTGAATCATTTATCCAAGAACTCAAGGAAAAAGTTGACCACGTGTTCGTTACCCAAGTAGTTCCTCCTGTCTATTACAGCGAACTCTTTAATTCGGTTAAAAGCTACACTGACGGTCTTGAGAAATATCAGCCGGGAGTTACTCCGACATTCGGCGGTCTGGAAGGGTATATCAATACTAAGGTTTTGGCTGAAGGAATTCGGCTCGCCGGTAAAGACCTGACCCGGGAAGGCCTTGTGGCGGCTTTAGAGTCGCTGCACAACTATGACGTTGGCATTGGCGTTAATGTGTCATTTAGCCACGAGAGCCACCAAGGATTGGACAAAGTATATTTGACCGACTTCAACAAAGGCAGATTCGAGATTGTTCCGGTGAAATAGATTCTATGGCCATAAAGCTCCGGACGAAGATTTTCATAGTCTTTCTTGCTCTGGTGCTTGCATCTTCAGGTATAAACCTAGGTATCGCGGTTTTTTCTGTTACGGATACGCTGACAAAGGACCTTATTGCGCGAATCGTCGTCAACACCAAATCTGAAATAAGCGACCTGACGAACTTTGTCCTCATCGGCGATAAGGAAGGCATTATAAACCTTATATATAACCAAAAAGCGTCGCATAAGGACCTTGCGTACCTTATGGTGCTCAATAAGGATAATCATTTAATTGCAAGTACGCTGATTAGTGAAGACCCGGTAGTGTTAGTTAATCGCAACGTTCTTCCGGAGGGCATTAATGAGCGAGTGCTGCTTTTCAAAGACGGCACCGGCCAAGATGTGTACGATATTGCGCTGCGGCTGGATTACGACCAAGGCGTGCTGCGCGCGGCATATTTTAAAAAACAGATAGACGCAAGCGTTGTCGGCATTTTGTATCTGCTGTTCGCCGGGGTTCTTTTTTCTATCTTCATCGCACTTTTTGCGGCGTACTTCTTTACGAAAAGTTTGTTCGAGCCTTTAGAAAACCTGAAAAATGCCGTAGGTGCGGTTTCTTCGGGTAATCTTTCTACGAAGATTCCGGTTATGAGCAAAGACGAGCTCGGGTTTTTGGCAACGGCTTTCAACGACATG
>CAZPUX010000105.1:0-2861 GCA_964589865.1 uncultured Candidatus Saccharibacteria bacterium
CAAGTAAAAACCCGGCCTCTCGGAGAGGCCGGGTTTTTTAATGTGCCTGCATTAATGAAAAAGCCCCACGACCGCCTGCACAAGACTTAAAAGGAACGAGAGAATCTGAATAATCAGCTGCAAAATGAGCTGGAAAATCTGCACGACAAATCCGACGATTGTCTGCAGAAGTTGAATGAATTCGTTCATGTAATGAGTATACCAATTTAATCGTCTATACTGGACGCATATGCAAAAAATTGCCATTGGCGTTCTTGTTCTTGCAATCCTAGGCCTTGGAGCATACTTCCTCTTGAAACCGACCAGTGTTGTCATCACTCTCGATACCGATTACAAAAACATTTCATACCGAATCGACAATCAAGATTACCTTCTTAAAGACGGCGTTTCAAAAACCGAAGCTGCTCCGGGCTCTGCTTCAATTACTACGGTCAGCTATTTCGGCAACGAAGCGTGGGGCGACTTTAACAGAGACGGTATGGGAGACGTCGCGTTTATTCTGACAAAGAACGACGGCGGGAGCGGGACCTTCTACTACGCGGCCGTTGCACTCAAGACAAAAACGGGCTACGCGGGCACAAACGCGGTCTTTTTAGGCGACCGTATTGCCCCGCAAACAACGGAATTCAGAGACGGCAAAATAATCGTCAACTATGCAGACAGAAAACCCGGGGAGCCGATGACCGCACCGCCGTCGGTCGGCGTTTCAAAATATCTGAAAGTCGAAGACGGCGTTCTTAGTGAAAGTCCGCCTTTTGAAACGGGAGCGGCAAGCGGCATACGCGGAACGGTACTTTTGGGCCCAACGTGCCCCGTACAAAAAAATCCGCCTGACCCGCAATGCGCAGATAAACCCTACGCGGCAAAACTCGTACTGACCGCGAAAGGCGGGACAAGCGTCCTGAAAGAATTCAGTGCGGATCAATATGGAGCATTTACCCTCGACCTGGCTCCGGGCACCTACACCATCAAGCCTTCACCGTCATCAGCACCCCTGCCCCGTTGCCAAAGCGAAGATGTAACGATTAATCAGGCTACGTATACATCCGTCTCGATATCCTGTGACAGCGGTATCCGATAAACACAGCGTGTTTAGGAGAGGGGTGTAGTCGTTTTGTGTTCCTCCGGAGCTTCAAGATTCTGCAAAAAGAGTTCGGTGGGTTTTCTCCACCCGAATTCAAGCGCATACTCCGATACTTTTTCGCGTGGAAGCTTTAGTGCCCGCATGCAGGCGTCTTTCAGGTCTTTTGAAACGAACCCGTTCACTCCTTCTTTTATGACATGCTCGGTTGCTTCTGAAGGAAGCGCAGCAACGGGTACACCGCAAGCATTTGCCTCAAGCATCACGAGCCCCAAGGTATCGGTAAGCGAAGGGAATACGAACACATCCGCCGACGCAACGTGGCGCGCTAGTTCCCTTCCGAATTTGTACCCCGTAAATATCGTTTTCGGATATTTCGCTTTGAGCTTCGGGAGCGCCGGCCCGTCGCCGACGATGTATTTGGTACCCGGAAGGTCGAGCGACAGAAACGCCTCCAAGTTCTTTTCTATCGCAACACGTCCCATGTACATGAAAATCGGCTTCTCACCGGAGAGAGGTATGGGGTCTTCAGTATTGAATATGGTCGAATCAACTCCCCGATTCCAGAAGGCGAGGTTTTTAAAACCGCGCTTTTCCAGAGCTTCTTTGAGCCCCGGAGTTGCAACCATGGTGCGCGTCGCGCCCCCATGGAACCAACGCGCAAACATATATACCCAATCCGTGGGGATACCTGTGCGGACATGTACATACTCCGGAAATTGCGTATGGTACGCGGTCGTAAACGGGAGTCCCCGTTTTTTGCAGTACGCACGCGCAGCCAAGCCGAGCGGGCCTTCGACTGATATATGTATCGCATCCGGTTTGAAATCATCTAATTTTTTCGCAAGCTCCTTGTCGGCAAAAAGCGCTAGCTCTATTTCGGGGTACGACGGCAACGGGACTTTGAATTTGAAATCATGAGGGCCTATGACCAGAACCTTGTGGCCCATGAATTCAAGCTCGCGGATAGTCGCCTTAAGTGTCGTTACTACCCCGCTTACATGCGGAGACCAATCATCAGTAACAATCGCGATTTTCATCGTGTTTCTTAACAGAGTATAGCTTGATTTACCTATCCCAAGTAAATCCGTTCCCGAAGTGTCCGTACTTTGCCGTTTCTTTAAATTGAGGTTTTCTGAGATTCAGAAAATCAATAATTGCATACGGACGCAGGTCATATCCGGAAATAGCTTCCTGCACGCCGTCAATCGTCACAACCGCCATCAAAGGGTCCACAACGCCGATGGCGTACGCAACTTCAACGAACACTTCTTTCGCTCCTTTTTTCTTCAGATAATCAACGGCGATACGGCGACCCATGTATGCCGCAGAGCGGTCGACTTTCGTTGCGTCTTTTCCGGAAAAACATCCGCCGCCCAAAGGAATCGACGGACCGTAGTTATCAACCGCCAACTTTCTGCCGGTGAGTCCCGTGTCTGCGGCAAACCCGCCGATGTCCCATTTGCCGTTGGGGTTCCGAAGCCACGCTTTTTTCAAATCAACGCCATCTGCCAAGAGAGGCGTGATGTGTTTTGCAACAGCAGTTTCAAGAGCTTTTTCAGATTCAGCATCAGGCGAACAGACGGAGGTAATAAACGAAAGTACTTTGCCGTTATCAACGGTTACCTGTGACTTGCCGTCGCGTGCGCCCATGGCGCGCGTCAGGTGCCTCGAGAGCATAACTTCCAAAGGTAAAAATTCGGGAGTTTCCGCAGTCGCGTACCCCACCATGATTCCCTGGTCGCCCGCGCCTTCGTTATTAACGCCTGCTGCAATTTCC
>CAZPUX010000106.1:0-2832 GCA_964589865.1 uncultured Candidatus Saccharibacteria bacterium
TAAAGGAATCAGGCACTTGACATTTATTTTATAGGTGTTATTGTCCTCTTAACTTCAATCCTCAACCGGAAAGGAGCATTAAATTACTAAAGTTATTTATCTGATCTGTAATTTTTTATGAACAAAGCAGAATTTGCAGGAAAGGCAGCGGCAATGGCTCTCATGGCGGGAGGCGCCGCTGGATTTGCCCACGGTGCTTTTAGGGGCGCTGAAGTATATAACGGTTTTGCAGCCGAAAGCGTTGCTGAAAGCCGAGGGGATATGCAGTCAGCGGACGCAATCTTGCGACAGATTGAAGCGTTAAATGGTGACACAGCAGGTCCCGAAATGATTGCAGGCCTTATTGCTGCTTTGTTAGGAATGGGTGCATATGCAGGTATTGAAAAACTTGCGCAAAAAAGAGACGATAGAAAAAGAAAAGGTATCTCCTAACAAAAATCCCCACTTCGGTGGGGATTTTTTTATTAAAAGGGAAGAGTGTGGGTCATTGATGCTTTCTGAACGGATTCCCATTTTGACGTGTCCAAAGGAATATCTTTTTTGGTACCAAAATCCGAATAGCGGACTTTGCCGTTTTTCAATGCAAATTCGTATACCTCTTTGGTAATTTTTACGTCCTCAATGCAGTATTTGATAACTTTTTCATATTCGCCGTTTTCCCACCAGCGGACGGCATCAAGTCCGTTTCCGGTTTTGCCTTTGCCGAGTGTTGCTTGTGCCACCGAATCGAGTTTCAAACGCCGTCCCAGTACGTTTTTAATTTCCGCCAATAAATCAATGCTTTTTATTTTTGAAAGGTCCCCCGAATAGTAACGGTTTAATATCGGGATATCGAAGTGGTCGGAATTATAGCCCACCAGAATGTCAGCGCGTTCCAAGATTGGCCACAGTTGAGGCAACTGCTCCTTGGTGTATGAGGTGTACAGGTCTGTTTCAGTGTCATGAATACAGGCAACAGTAAGATGCATCTGGCTCGGGTCAAACGTTCCGCCGACCCCGCCTGCGGTCGTTTCAATGTCCAATGTTATTCTTCGCATTGGACTAAGATAGCAGACGAGATGCGAGGTTGTCTATTGAAACTGTTTCCTCTTGTTCCGTGGATAATACTTTCAGCGTTACGCTTTTTGCTTTTTCTTCCTTTTCTCCGAACGCGACGAAATAGGGAATGGAAAGTTTGACCGCAGCTTTTATATGGTCGCCGATTTTTTCATGTTTCATGCCGAGGGTTACGTTGACCCCTTCAGAGCGCAGTTTGTTTGCGAGTTTTGCAGAAGCTTCGTAATTCTCTTGTTGCACGGGCGCAAGGTAGAGGTGCGAAGTCGAAGTAAGAATCGGCAGGAGTTCGTGGACTTCCAAAAAATTCCTTGCAGGCACATCGCCCATAGCAAAACCGACTGCGGGCACGTCTTCGTCTCCGTACTGGCCGATTAATTTATCGTACCTTCCGCCGCCGAACATTGAACGTGAGTTTTTCGGGTCGGTATCGTATACCTCGAAGACAAGGCCGGTGTAGTAGTCAAAACCCCTGGTCAAAGTCGGGTCGAATTCTACGTTTGTTATTCCGCGTGCGGCGAGCATTTCCATAACCTTTTCAAGAGTTTTGTTGGGGACGGTTACATTTTCAAACGGTTCGCCGGTCAGTTCCCGCCATTCCGATTCGAATTCCGTTGATGCCATTTTATTCTTCTTGTCCATGAGTCTGAATACGGCCAAGAGTTCTTCGTGGCTCTTTTTCGTTCCGAATTTTTCCTCAAGGAGTTTCCGGTCGTTCACGCGGATTGTGAACATCGATTCCTTTGCCCCCAGGGCCTTCATAGTCGCGTGCGCAACCTCGATAGCCTCCACATCCGCCTCAATGCCGGATACGCCGAATAGGTCGGCGTTTAACTGCCAGAATTCGCGCAAACGGCCTCTCTGTGGGCGCTCATAGCGGAAGAAATTTTGAATACAGTACCAGCGCAGAGGGTAGCCCAGTTCGCGGCGCTTCGCGGCCACCATGCGGGCTACTGTGGGGGTCATTTCAGGCCGCAAGGTAACGGAGCGGTCGCCTCTGTCTTTAAATGTATAGGTTTGTTCGTTGACTATTTCCGCGCTTGATTTTGCAGCATAGAGTTCGGTTGATTCCAACACGGATGCGTTGTATTCCTCGTAACCGAATGATTCAACTGCCCGGCGCATCGCCGAAAAAATATAATTCTGTATGCGTTCGTCTTCGGGGTAAAAATCCCGTACGCCTTTGTATGGTTCGATGGGTTGCATTATAGGGAAGTAACGTGCTGAGCCTCGAAGATGCGCCCCTTTTCCGCTATTGCTTCGCGGATTATCTCAACCACCCTTGACGGGTTTGCTACGTCATCCATTGAAAATTCGCGTTGTGCGGCCGCGGTCTGGACCTGTACGTGGCCGAAGTTAAGCACGCTTCCTATAACTCCGCTCGTTTGCGCTTCGACGTCCTGAATATGGTCAAGGGTTAAAAGAGTCGCAACCGAACGATTGAAAAGCCCTTTCTGGTCGATGTCCACAATACGCCAATTCGTGATGACCCAAATATCATAGTAATAATCGGTCCAGCGTACGAATAACAGGTTCCACATTAACAGCGTCCACATTGCACCGAAGAAAAGCACTACTCCTCCGGAAATTTGAGGCACTCCGCCGGAAGCTGAGGCAAACGCCCAAAAGAGCGGAATGATAAAAAACGGAATCAAACAAATTGCCCAGGTTATATAGAACTTACCAAGGTAAGCCGGTTTTATAAAAAATAAATGAATGATTAAAAATACATCAAGAAATAAAAATGTTATGAATGTATAAAGCTTTTGATGGTAAATT
>CAZPUX010000107.1:0-2817 GCA_964589865.1 uncultured Candidatus Saccharibacteria bacterium
AGCGCCATGCGTGATTGGAGTTATGCGGGCGACATAGTGAACGCAATGTGGGTCGCTATGCAGGCGCCCGCACCGGACAGTTTTGTGTTTGCTTCGGGTGGGGCACATTCGGTGCGTGATTTTGTTAACGCTGCAGGAAATGCACTTCTAATGCCGGTTTCGTGGGAAGGGGAAGGAGAATCTGAAATAGGGAAAGATGCTACGGGTAAAGTGATTGTGAAAGTGAATCCCGCGTTTTTCAGGCCCGTTGAGGCGCATGTACGGCAAGGGAATATTGCAAAAGCGGTGCGTGTGTTGAAGTGGAAGCCCAACGTTTCGTTTTATGAATTAGTGCGTATGATGGTGGAGGAAGATTTGAAACACGCATGACGCACATACTTATTCCGGTTTCGGCGGGGGAACTTGCCGACAAAATAACGATTCTTGAAATTAAGGCAGAGCGCATAACCGACGCGGGGAAACTTGCGTCGGTGCAAACGGAACTTGCGCTGTTGCGTACGGAATTTGCAAAGCTTTCACAATCGGCAGAAGTTTCCTCGCTCATGCAATCGCTGAAATCGGCAAACGAAAAAATTTGGGACGCGGAAGAAGCGCTTCGCGCGGGCGGAGTGGGGGATGAGGTATTTTTGAATCAGTCAAAAATTTCCCATTCGGGGAATGATGAGCGTTTTCGTCTGAAGAGCGAAATAAATAAGCTGTTAGGCTCCGAAATCGTTGAGGTGAAATCACATCAAGATTAATTTGCTTTTCAATAATTTTGTGCCATAATCCTGGCATGTCTATTGAAACGCCCCGAAACGTCCGTTTGCCTTCCCGCGGCCGCGTTTTTAATTATGAATACGAAGACGAGCAGATGTCTGACGATATGCAGCTGCGCGTTCTCTATTCATTTCGCAACTCTGAGGTTCCGCGCGTTCCTGCCGAAGTAGCGGGGATACAAAACATCGCTCTTGAGCGAATGGCGGTTGATGTTTCGGGAATGCCGCTCTTTAGAAAAGAGGAAATAGAAGAGTGGGCTAACAACGTTTGGAACGGCACTCCGGCGCACGATGAAGAAAACTGGCTGTTGCTCCAGCGGGCGCAAAACGGGGAAGCGCGGAGTTTTTTTCTTGTAGACAGTTACATTCCGGCGCCGATTCTTCAAAAGGAACGCGAACGCTGGCACATAGTGGAAACCATCAGCAAAGTCACCGGAAGCTCTCTTGCCGTTGTGGCCGCATTGGTTCTCGGGAGGAACGCTCTAGAAAGACTCGATACCCCGAGAGCCGGGGATGAAGAAGTGGACAAAAGTAAAAGATCTTTTTTGTCTCAGGCGGGCGCCGCAGGCGGTTGGGCACTCTTGGCTTCAGCAACGGGTGCGCATGGCGTACGCGCGCTTGCCGCTGAAAGCGAGAGAAACACTATTGAACACAGTGCGACGTGGAAGAATATGGATGACGTCGGACTTGCACGAGCTATTGAAGGTTTGAGCGAATTTCCGATTAGATTTGAAGCCCAGGGAATTGAAGCAGCTGTGCGTCTTTTGGGAGGTTCAAACTTGGAGCGTCGTTTCAAAAGTTCTCTTTTAGAAAATAAGCTTTATCACATAGCCCAAATCGCCCGTTCCCGCGGTGCCGGCGAAATAGTCGCAATTGTTGACCCTTCCCGTGCTGAAGTGTCTTATGAAATGGAAAATCCCTCTTTTGAGACGGTTGAAGAAAGACACGCGGTTGACACGGCCAATCTGAACGCCAGTTTTCACGTTCTTGAAGAGCGCGGTATTGATACAGCACTTATACGCAGGTCAGCTGAAATACTGCCGGAAGTAACGTGGAACAGCACAACTTCCCGATGGGAAGTGACAATGCACGCTTCACCGGTCACTTAAATTTCGGCAGGCGAATTACGCGCCGATTATTTCAAATCGCGGGCAGGGCACAATAAATTTCCCGCCGTTTTTCAGATACTCAGCTTCGCGAACAGTGAAGCCGTAGATGAAGTGCCAAGGCAATACGAGAAGGTAATCCGGTTTTGCTTTTCTCATGTCTTCGTCGGAATAAATAGGAATTTCCGTGCCGACGGTGCGGTGTTTGTATTTAATGTCCAACGCGTCTGAAATACCGTCGAGCATTGTGCCGTCGATGCCGTACCACTGCAATAATGTATTGCCCTTGGTTGAAGCGCCGTAACCCCAAATCTTTTTTCCTTTTGCTTTTTCCGCTTTGATGAACGCAACCGTTTCGTCCCGGAGTTTCTGAATTCTTTCAAAGAATGTCTGGTAGGTCTTGGGGTTTTTAAGGTCGAGTTTCTTTTCGTATTCAAGCATCTGAGCCACACGCATGTTGGCGACGTCGCGATAGGGGGCGGATGCGAACGTGTTCACGTTTGCAGTTGCTTTTCTGATGTAAATTCTGAAACTGCCGCCATTGACGTCGTTCATTTCCGAATCGACGATAACCATGCCGTTTTTATCCAAAAGGTATTTCAGGGCTTCCAAGGAGTAATACTCCAAGTGTTCGTGGCAGATATTGTCGAATGCCAGCTGTTCAAGCATCAACGGAAGGTAACTCATCTGTATAATCCACAAACCTTCGTCATCCATAACACTTTTCACGTCCTGCACGAATGAGTTCGGGTCTTCAAGGTCATAGAACATTGCAATTGAGGTCACCACTTTTGCTTTCTTTCCAGTGGCTCCTGTTTCGGTTTTTTTGTAGTTGTCGTTTGTGAAATAATCGACGACGATTTCGTTCGCGTGTTTCCTTGATTCCGCTTCCATGAACGTGTTGTTTGCCGGGTCAAAACCCACACGCGTCACATCGGTCGGAACGAACGAAA
>CAZPUX010000108.1:0-2783 GCA_964589865.1 uncultured Candidatus Saccharibacteria bacterium
GTGGGTGGCCCCGCGAAGAGTCGAACTTCCATCAACGGCTTAGAAGTCCGCTGTTCTATCCATTGAACTACGGGGCCCAAAAGAGGTCCCGGAAGCCTTGCCTGCGGGGCCAGCAATCTATATTTACATATTTTCGGCTTTAATGCAGGTTTCTATTTCGCCGGGTTCGAAAGTACGGGTCTGGGGAAATTGCGCGCATCAAAATTTGCTTTGCGAGTACGAAATCCGTCCAAAGTTTTTGAAAGGTCGTCGCGCGAAACTGCGGGCAATACCGGGTGACTCGTTTCAACAGAACCTACGATAGTGCCTGCGCGGATTCCCAAAAACAAATACCCTGCGTACACAACACATGCAACAAAAAGCAAAATGAAAAGGCACAATGCAACAAACCAGTCGCGCGCAGGCAACGGCGTTACGAACGAGAGCGCGAAATTTTTAAGGGAGAAATTTTTCATCATGGTGATTTGCGTTTAACGAACTCGAGAGAAAATGTTCCGAACCAGGTGTTATCTGCCGACGCCTCAAGCCCCACCGAAACAACGCGGGATGCCAGGGGCAGCGATTCCAAGGCCGAGGCGAATGCGGCAAGATTAGAGAATGAGCCTTTCCCGGAAAGAATCACTGCGGCAAGTTCATGAGACTTTGCATCTATTTTTTTAACGTTGACGGAACCGATTGTTACGTCAACCTTCTCGCGCTTGCCAGCAGATTCCATCATTTCTATAGCAGAAACAAAACCTGCGTCGGTTGTCACAAATGTGCCGAGCTCGCTTCGTACGGGCGCCGTATCGGATATAAACACATTCGCGGTTTGCGCCAATGTATCCTGCTCTTCGGCAGTTTGGCTATCGGCGCGGGCGGAGGCAATGTCGTCAACCGCAGTTTGAATCGTCAGCAGCATAAATAGATACCCGCCAGCTGCTGCTGCTGCCAAAAGAAACGCGAAGATAAGGATAGGGAGCTGTTTCATTTTTGCTTTACCAAAGAAAAGGTCAAAGAAAACGGGATATCAGTATCCCCCGCCAAATCCGATACCGGAACCGCAACATTCTTAAACAGCGCATTTGCCTGCAAATCGCTTACAAATGCCAGGAGTTCCGCTCTGGTTTTTGCCCTTCCTTCAATCCCAATTTTGCCGTCGGAGGTTCCGGGCGGCAGGATAAAAATCTTCGTAATTGAAACTCCTTTTGGCAATTTTGCGACCAAGGCCGATAACGCACCGGCAACCGCAGGGTTCGCTTGATATGCCTTCATAAGCTTTAACTGCTCGGAGAGGGCGAGCATTTCCGCCCCCGCTCCGGCAGATTGCTTCAACGTCAGCGCTTGCTGGAGCGCGGTTGAATATTCCTTTGCCCCGTCTGCTTCCTGGCGCGCTAAAAGATACGACGGCGCTAAAAGGCCCGCACCCGCGGCAAATGCAACGGCAACGAGAAAAAAGACCATGCTCAATAGCTGCAAGTAGTACCGCGTACCGAGTTTATTCTGCGCATCTTTTGGAAGAATGTTCACCATAAAGTGGAGTGAGTGATAAGAAAATCTTTTCTTATCCGAACGGAGCGATAATGGAAAAGTCTCTTTACCATGGTTTTGTCGAGCGTCCGCGGAGCGAGAGACCGATTGCCGTTGCATATTCCAATGATTGGGCAAACGGCATCGGCGGAACATATGTATCAAATGAAAATGCATTCCCCCACACGTTTCCGATTGATACAGGTACGTTTAAAAACGCTTCAAGATATTCGGGGAATCCCCGCAAATTCGCATTCCCCCCGCAGATAATCGCGCGCTCTATTTTTTGTCTCGGCAAATCGTCCTCGGTCGGGTTATTCCAGTACGACAAATGCTTCACCAATTCATCTTTCACGACCGAAACGGTCGACATCAGCGTTTCCACCAAATCTTTATTGTCGGCGCTCATCAAAAATCCTTTTTCATTTTTTATCTTTTCGGCTTCGGGTTCGGCAACATTCATCCGCTTCATCACCGCCTGCGTGAGCGCATCTCCGCCCACGTCCACAGTTGCGGTAAACCCGACGACGCCGAACTCAACAACTGCAATTCGCGTTGTGTATTTTCCGAAGTCAATCATCATGACGGTTTTTGCGCGGTCCGATTCTGAAATGACCGCGCGCGCCAGCGCCTGCGATTCTATTTCCAAAGAGCGCAGCGTAATTCCCGCTTCCTGAAATGCCGAGCGATATTCTTCTACGATTCTCCGCGCATACGCGGTAACCGAAACAATCGTCCCCGCTTCAACCCGCCGTACAGGCTCGAAATCAAAGACCGCCTCGCCCGGGGGGAGCGGAACATGCGACTCAAAATCAAATTCAACGCCTGCGCGGAGGTTTTTTGCCTCGGACGGTACCAAAACCTGAAACAAATACGCTTTCTTTTCAGGCAATGATGCGGATGCGTAATGAACGCCGTACCGAAGCCTGAATGAACGCAGGGTTTCAACAATCTTATCTTTTATTTCAATATCGCCTGCCACCACCACGCCCTCGGGAAGCGGAGCTTCACCGAACGTGCGCAAGGTTACCGCCTCTCCGCGCTCCGAGAGTGCGACGCACTTCACCGAACCGTGCGAAATATCAATCCCCGCCGCAGGCATCGCAATGCCCGCAGGAATCGGAAACACAGAAAGAAGCGCGCTTCGGAGCGACATACGTTTATATTATACGGTGCAGATAGAGCCTACAGAGGTTTTAAACAAAAATGCGCCTCCTAACGGATTCTGCTCCCTGGATTTACCGGACGCGTGGGTGAGAGGAGGGCGAACGCTT
>CAZPUX010000109.1:0-2769 GCA_964589865.1 uncultured Candidatus Saccharibacteria bacterium
AGGTCCAGGCCGTCGCCGCCCGCACCTACGCGATGACCTCGAACAAGGGCGGCGTGTGGAATTTTAAATCTTTTGCAAAAGATTCCGCGGTCAGAATTCCCATCATGGCCCGCGCTAGGCCGTACCCGCGCTCGTGCCAAATGTTCGGAATGCGGAACGTCAGAAATGCGTCTTTGCCGAGCTGATGCTTTTTAAAATAATCAAAGTACGTATGGAACAGGCGGTCGACAACCGCTTCATCAACATACTTTCCTTCCCAATCCCACAAAAATTCCTGGCACCCCAAGTCCTTGAAGGATGAATAGCATTCCTGCGGCTCTTCCCTTGTTGATACGAATCCGTCTCCGCCTTTTTCCCAGTACGGCGTGTTTGCATTATCCGGATGCTGGGTCGCCATGGTCGCGGGGATGATTCGTTTGATGCTCATGATGCGTGCCGGCGTTTGGTATATGCGGAAAGTCCCATTGAGAGAAGCCCCACCGCCTCCCGAAGTTTCGGCACAGCAAGTACGTACGCGAGGCGCACCGCGTTTTTGCCGTATCCTTTCGTGGCATAAAAACCGGTCATGGGTGCCACTGCTACTGTTTTCCCCTCGTGTCTGAAATCCTTCAGAAGAAAAGCGGTAAATGCATCCGAGTCATCGATAGGTAACTTCACGGTGAGGTAAAACGCGCCCGCGGCTGGAGTAACTTCGACACCGGGTATTTTCTTAAGTTCTTTCACGACCGCCTCGTGTCTGCGTTTATATTCGGCGGTAATTTTCTTCATGTACGCGTGCGGTTTTTTGAGAAGCGGAATAAGCCCGTGCTGCTCCAAGGTTCCCGCGGAAAGCCGCGCCATGCAAAACCTCAAAACACCGCCCATCACCTCCTCATTGAATGAAATCAAGCATCCGATGCGGGCGCCGGGGAGAGAAAATCTTTTCGATGCGCTATCAATAACGATTGCACGGTCACGAATGCTCTTCAGAGAAAGCACGCTTCCCGGTTTTCCCTTGAAAATAATGTCCCGGTACGTTTCGTCTGAAATAACGAACAGGTTTCGTTTCTTCGCAATACCTGCAATCATCTTCAATTCTTTCTCCGTGAGTACCGTACCTGTGGGATTCCCGGGATTAATGAGGACAATTGCTTTCGTGCGCGGCCCTATTTGCTTTTCAATTTCGCGTGCAGAAGGGAGCGCATAATTGTTTTCAATATGCAAGGTAACGGGACGCAGTTTGATACCAATCATTGTTCCGTATGATTTATAGGAGGGATAGAACGGTTCGAATATAAGCACATCATCACCCGAGTCCGTTACCGCCATAAGCGCGTACATAATCGCCTCGGCGCATCCCACGGTCGGAATAAGCTGGTTTGGTTTCAAAGTTATTCCCAAAGATTTGTAGTACGAAAGCCATGCCTCCACGTGCGGACGAATGCCGGGCGAAGGCGCGTACGGTACGTGCGGACCGTTATATTTTTTTACCGCCTTCAGAAATTCGGGAGGCGGCAAAAGGTCGGGGTCGCCCACATTCAATTTCAAAACGTGAATTCCCTTTTTCTCCGCATCAAGTATCAGAGGAAGAAATTTCCGTATCGGAGATGCGGGTGTGAGTGTAGCGCGGCGGGAGAGTTTCAGTCCGTTCCCCTTTCGCACGCTTCGCATACTGCTCATGATACATGAGCGTCTTTAAAAACCTACAATGTGGAAATCTTCAGTTTTTTACCGTGCTCCGCCACGGGCTCTATTTCGAAAGCGTCGTTATCGGGCGGGACTGGGTTATATAAAATGTGCCGTTTTCAATCGCCCACTCAACGTCAACCGGGAAGCCGTAGTGACGCTCAATACCCATAAGCACTTCGGAAAGCGCGAGAATTTGCGGTTCTGAAAGGACTTGCCGTCCTCCTGCTTCGGCGGGTACATCGCGCCATTCGTTCCCGCCTCCGGTCTTTCTAAAAAGACCCGTATCCTGGAGTACGACATTCATATCCAAAATCTTCCTTGGTTCCTTGGTAACAACGTACGAATCGGGAGTAAGCTGGCCCGAGACGACAGCTTCGCCGAGGCCGAATGCCGCTTCGATAATCATCTGATTTCTGTCCTCCGTAACGGGGTGCACCGAAAACGCCACGCCCGCAGCATCCGAATTCACCATTTTCTGCACAACGACGGCAACCGATATTTTTGAATCATGGAGCCCTTTTTCAAAACGGTAAAACACCGCCCGCGGAGTAAACAGCGACGCCCAGCATCTTTGAATATTCCACAACAGTGTATCTTCCGTTGTGTTTAAAAAAGTATCCAACTGCCCCGCCCATGCGGCGGAGGCGCTGTCTTCTGCAGTTGCGCTTGAACGTACCGCAACGAATTCTGAATCCAAATTCTTGAACTCGGACGAAATTTCACTCCGGATATCTTCAGGAAGTTTTTTGGAAAGAATCAGTTCCTGTATTTTGCCCGAAGCGTCTTCAATCGTATGCATTGCCGCTACATCAACGGTTCCCAAAAGTGCGTCAATTTCTATCTGTAAGTCGGTTGCTTCCAGAAAATATTCGAACGCGGAGGAAAGAAGCACAAATCCCGGAGGGACCGGAATACCTGCTTGCGTCATCTCGCCCAAAGATGCGCCCTTTCCGCCGGCGGTTCCCGCATCCGTTTTTGAAATCTGTGCAAATGGAAGTGTAAAACTCATATAGGTAAATCAAGTTTTTGCGCGGATTCGGTGAAATTGGTTCCCACTTTCTTCCCTGGGTTCAGTATATCGAACGGGTCGAACAATTGCTT
>CAZPUX010000110.1:0-2745 GCA_964589865.1 uncultured Candidatus Saccharibacteria bacterium
GCATCCCCCGCGGTTGCGGAAACCGCAGGGGTCGAAGCAAACGGATACGCCAAAAAACCCGAATTCAAATTGAATCCGGAAGCCGAGGAAGTGCCGACGGCAATTTGGCCGATAGTGCCCCAAAGCTGAAATCCGGTTGAGGTCCCAAAGCCTGCGGGCTCTAGAACGGGGTCAAGAATTTTAAAATTCGAGGAGGTAAGCGTTTCCGCATGGAGAGAGAGCGGTGCCGAGAGTATACAAAACGCAAAAGCAACCGAAAGGAGTGCAGTCCTCATTATCCATCCAGTATAACGAAAAAAGCGCCCTCCTCGAGCGCTCTTTAAAATACTCTTAATACTTTATTGTGCTCCTCCGATATTGACCGGGGCTACTTCGATGATGCGGTCTGCGACAGGGTCATAGAGAATCGCTTTCTGCGCTCCCGAGTAGATGAGTACTTTGTCTCCTTTTTTAGCATTTGCAAAGAACCGCTGGTCCTTCAATTTTGATGGGTCTGATACCGTTGCAACTGTCGGCGTTTCTCCTTCGGGGAGAACCATATGCCGAGATACCTGGCGGATAACCTGGTCTGCTTCGGCTTTAGCTTTAGCCTGCGGGTCTGAATTCATTCCAAAGAAAAAGTATCCTCCTCCGAGAATGACAATTGCCGCAAGAACGCCTGCGCCAATCATAAGATTGCGCTTGGTCATAAGATTTTTTTTCGGGCTCGTGCCCGTATTGTTTTCCGTTGGTTCCATACTGAAGACTCTATTACATTAAATTACAGCTGCTACAGGGAACAGAATAACACGAACCGGTTAATTCTTTGGTATATCCTTCACTTCCACTTTTACCTCCGGAATACCTTCCCCACGGGTAGACGCTTTAATAAGTTCTTCCACTTTTTCCACAACCTGCTTTGGGTTGTACTGGCTCTTGATTAAATACGTTACTGCCCCAAGTTCAAGCCCTTTTTCAGCATCCTTTTCGCCCGCAAGATTGGTGAGAAGTATCACGGGGATATTTTTGAGTTTTTCGTCGGCTTTGACTGTGCGCAACACGTCAAAACCGCTCTTTTTCGGCATCATCACATCCAAAATAATGAGCGCCGGCTTTGGGTCCATCTTGCCAAGCGAGGTTAATGCCTCATCGCCGTCAAATGCCATGGTCAATTCGTGCCCGCCCAGGCGAAACGCCCGTTCGTACATACGGCTCATCAACGGGTCATCCTCTGCAATAAAAAGTTTTGCCATTGTGGGATTATACTACGCTTTTTTGACACCTTCTCGGATGAGCGTTTCGACCTGTTCGACCACCTGTTTTGACTGATGTTCAATCTTGACAAGGTATAAATTGGCGCCTGCTGACAAAAACTGCTCGGCATCTTCTCTGTGGAGCGAGTTGGTGAGGATGACTATCGGCATGGCATTAAAACGCTCTTGACCCCGAACTGCCTCAAGGAGAGCGAGTCCGTTCATATTCGGCATCATGACATCGAGGAGAAGCGCCGCAGGTATTTGCGGGGAGTCGGCAAGCTTTTTCAGAGCCTCATCGCCGCTGTATGCGACATCGGTCTCATGGCCGCCCAGGCGAAACGCCCGTTCGTACATACGGCTTACGTACTCATCGTCCTCAACAATTAAAATCATCCCTGTAGCCATAGCAAGTGCAGTGTATCAAGTTGCAACCGGAAGCGTAAAAAAGAAAGTACTGCCTTTACCGACCTCGCTTTTTTCAATACCAATACTGCCGCCCATTGCGGAAATGATGAGTTTCGATATATACAGGCCTAACCCGGTACTTTTGGTAACGTCCCGGGCAAGCATATCTTCGCCTGCGGGCTGGAATTTCCTGAACAGAAGCGCCTGACCGTGTTCAGATATACCGCTTCCCGTGTCGGTCACGCTCACTTTTAGGAATTGGTCCTTCCGGTCTACAGTCACGCTAATGCTGCCTGCCTTAGTGAATTTTGCGGCATTCCCGATAAGATTTAATAACACCTGCTGAAGGCGACTCTTGTCAGCATATACCTTCGGCAGTGCCGTCGAGGGAGTATAGACAAGCGCCACTCCGCTTTGCTCAACAAGACCTTTACAATCACGCATCACTTTTTCGATAGTTTCATTCACATCAAACACTTCTTTTATTACATCAATTTTTCCCTGCTCTAAGCGGGAGGCTTCGAGGAAATCATTTACTATTTCAATCAATCGGATGCTCGAGGTATTAATGTCCTGGAGCATTTCTTTCATATCCTTATCAACTACTTTGTCTGCATACATGTCGAGTATCATGTCAGAATTGCCGCGAATCGCCGTCAGAGGGGTGCGCAGCTCGTGAGAAGCAACAGCGAAAAACTCATCGCGGCTGCGCTCCAGGATTTGCGCTTCAGTAACGTCTTCTACAAGAAACACGTACCCAATTATCATGATTCCTGTTGTGTTGGTTTCGGGTGTATTGCCGGAATAAATCGGAGCGCAAAAGACTCTGAGGAATTTCTTTCCGTACGAAACTTTCTTCAATTCGATGACCTTTCGCAAATCCATACATTCCCTGCAAGAAGTAACAGGGTCAAAATCAATAAACGCGCCTTCTATGCCTTTAAATGATTCAGCAACATCGTGTATGGAAGTCGGCTCTTTCTTCAAGTCAAGTATCTGCATTAAAGCCGGATTTTTAAGAAGTATGTTGTCGTTGGAGTCGGCAATGATAAACCCGAACGACAAACTGTTAATAGACGCCAAGAGCCGTGCGCGCTCCTCGCTC
>CAZPUX010000111.1:0-2736 GCA_964589865.1 uncultured Candidatus Saccharibacteria bacterium
CCCATTCTGTGTGGGCATGGGGAGACTCGAACTCCCAACCCTTGCAGGATACGCTTCTGAGGCGTACGCGTATACCAATTCCGCCACATGCCCACACAGAACACGAACTTCGCACGTGCTGGCAACTATACCAAGTTTCGCTTCGTGCTGATAGTCATTGCCGATATATGTTCTTCATCTATCGCAATCGCCGGTTCTATTCTGCTGCGGCGCAAATAAACTATTTTTCCGAATCCTTTCGGTCCTTTATAGCGAACGGCTTTTATACTACCTGCGACAGGCTGAAAAACCACCACACCATCTATCAGAACTTTAACTGTCATTACCACTTCATCCCCCGCACCTACAAACCATTTACCGCGCACCAAGCGGGGGTAGGATTCCTCGGATGCTTTTTCATTTGCCGCCATAGGCGGGTTTTATACCATCCGTGATTTAAAAAGTCCACGGGTCGTCTTTCTCCTCCCGCACGCGCAAAGTTGCCGATAAGATATTTGCCTCATGAATTGTCGTCGGTTCGTTGTCCAAATCACGAAAGACGAAAACGCCTCTGTATTCGCGGTCCGTGTCTATTTTTGACACCCGAGCAAGAATACCTTTCGTCTCGCGCGTTTTCCCGTCCAGAAAAACAACGTTATACCAGGCGCGCAGGGAAAATTCGACGTAACTTTTTCGGTCGCCCAAATAGAACCCCAACGAGTGAACGAAAGAGGGTTCTTCGGGTCTTCCCGGCATATGTTTTTATTTTGGAAGAAATTGGTACCCGTCGGGCACTCTGACTGACTGAGGATTTTGACCGTCCCAGAAAATTTTACCGTTTACTACCAAGCTCGTTACCTTTGGCTGAAACTCATCCTCCGCGACCGCCGCGACTTGCCGTACTTCATCTTTGGTAACACCCTCGCGGTACGGTATGCGGTATTCAAAAAATACCGGCCCGCGGTCATACTCGTCCGTAACGAAATGCATGGAAACGCCGAATTCATTGAGATGCTGTTTCACCAATGCTTCGTACACGGCATCCAGTACGTTTTGTCCCCACATATTCTGCCCGCCGAATTTTCCTTCCGCTACTGAAAGAAGCGCAGGGTGAATGTTGAATGTTTTTGTAGGGGGAAGCCCCTTCACCATGCGAAGCCAACCTGATAGAGCAAACCATTCCGCTCCGCTTTTTTGTGCGATTTCCTGATAATGTGCCGCGTCGTACGGACCTGCGAAATACGTAAACGGAACACGAAGCGCATCCGCGCGTTTCCGCACTCCCCCATTTTCATTGCTTGAAATAACCCCCACAACCTCAAACGTGCCGGGGTACGCACGCGACCATTCAACTAGATTCTGAAAACCACTCCCCCCGCCGTCTTTGGTGCCTGATGCGAATACCAGAACTTTAGGCAGTTCGTTCATATTTTCTCTTCATTAGTACTATCGGTGCCCGGAACGTTGAATTCAAAAAGTTTCATTGCGCCTGCGTATTCATATACGTCGCCATCTGAAATGACGAAAAGATCGTGTGGTTCGGCTTCTTCAGTTGCGCCGTTTATAGTAAATCTTCCCTTGCCCTGAAGCACGAGATACACGCGCGTTGCGCCCGTGAGTTTTGTTTTGTAGTGATCGGTCAGACAATCGACTAAAAGTGCATTAAACCCCTTTTCGTCGTCTTTAGTAACGTACACATTGCCGGTAAAATCGGTTCTATCAAAAAATGTAGTCTGCGAAAGAGCGATTTTCATACGTGTTTGGCAAAAAAATCAGTTAAAAATCCCCGCCACTCCTCCCAGGTTACCAAATCCGCCACCTCTTCGGGACCTACCCATTTTAATTCCGAAAGCTCATCGGTTGCGACAGTGAGCTCGGCATTCGGGTCGCTAGGCGTCGCTTCAAACAAAATGTAATAGCGCGGAATATTTGTAGGCGTTTCGTATGTCGCCATCGTAAAAAGCGGCGCACCGATATTGAAATCAACGCCAAGTTCTTCTTTCAATTCGCGTTTGAGCGCGATGCCGGGCAACTCTCCCGTATGCATGCGCCCGCCCGGAAAATCCCACCGCTTGTCTAAACCGTGAAAATCAACAGTGCCCCGGCACATCAGAACTTTGCCGTCTTTCAGCCAAACGATTTTCTGCCCGACATGCGCGAGTAAAAACTCCTCGGGTTTTTCTTCAGCCATTACCTAAACTATATACCGCAATGTTTAGTAGAGCACGCGAACTCCGATACTGCCCGGAACTTCCGCAAGTTTTCCTACCAGTTCACCTTCGATAGGCTGGTTTGTGTCGACAATCACATAACCATGCTTGTCTTTCGTCGCCAAAGCTTGCCCGGTAATGTTAACTTTTTCTTCAGCAAGAACCTTGGAAATCGCCGCAATCACGCCCTCAACGTCATCATGCAAGTTAGTGAACCGGTGCGTTCCTTCAGCCGTTGGAAGAGTAACGTTCGGAAAATTGACGCTTCCTGCAGTATTTCCCGTCTCCATATAATCGAGAAGCTTGCCGGATGTGTACTCCGCTGCATGGCGTTGCGCTTCCTCGGTCGCCCCGCCGATGTGCGGAGTGATGAGTATCTTCGGATTATTTAGAAGGGGTGAAACAAACGGGTCGCCATTGTTCGGTTCTTTATCAAAAACGTCGATGTGCGCGCCCGCCAAATGACCGCTCTCGATAGAATCAATGAGCGCCATGGTGTCGACGGTTGAAGCGCGGCTCAGGTTAACAAGATAGGCTCCCCTTTTCA
>CAZPUX010000112.1:0-2715 GCA_964589865.1 uncultured Candidatus Saccharibacteria bacterium
AGTGTTAGCGATTGCCTTTGCCTACGGTATGGAGATTATCGTGTAGTGAAGCCCTCTGCTGTGCCTTGCAGGCAGATGCGTGGAAGAGCCAGGTCGGGTTTTGCTTGTGAATGCCGTATCCGTGTTCCCGAAAACCCCCGCAATTAATGGGTTTTTTGGCTTCATCATTTTTTCACAAATGTTGCTCTTATTTCCAAAAAGAGTATAGTAAACAAAGGCTCTTTTAGGAAAGGGGCTTGTTTTTACCCTAAAAAATGGCACAAACAACAGTAGAACTGGAACTGGCAAAAGGCATCGACCTTTCCATCATTACGTTGGTGGATTGCCTGATTGAACAGGCTCAAAAGGGCCGGGCGTCCGACATTCACCTGGTTCCAACCGCCCAGGGCGTACGCGTGCGTTTGCGCATCGATGGCGTGTTGCAGGAAGCGCACATATTTCCCAAAGACATTCACGGCGAGGTGGTTTCCCGTATCAAAGTTATTTCCGGGCTCAGGACCGACGAACACCAATCCGCTCAGGACGGCAGATTTCGTTTGGTATTTCCCGGCACCGAAGAATACGTCGACATCCGCGTTTCAATCGCGCCCACATATCATGGTGAAAACGTGGTGATGCGTTTGCTTTCTGATAAAGCGGAACACTACACGCTTGAGATGCTCGGCTTTTCAAAAGACGACCAGGACAAAATAATCAAAGCAATTCACAAACCAAACGGCATGATTCTTGCAACCGGTCCGACGGGTTCAGGAAAAACAACCACGCTCTACACGTTGGTAAAACTTTTAAATAATCCCGAAGTGAAAATTGTCACCTTGGAAGACCCGATTGAATATGCAGTAGGCGACATTGAACAGATTCAAGTGAACCATCGCGCAGGGCTGACGTTTGCAACAGGTCTTCGTTCGATTTTGCGCCAGGACCCCGACATCATCATGGTCGGCGAAATCCGCGACCCCGAAACAGCATCGATTGCCGTGAACACGGCGTTGACCGGCCACTTGTTGCTTTCAACTTTGCACACGAACGATGCTGCAACCACGCTCCCGCGTTTGATGGAAATGGAAATTCAGCCGTACCTGGTCTCTTCAACGGTAAACATTTGTATTGCACAGCGATTGGTTCGAAAAATCTGCGAGAAATGCAAAGAAGAAGTTACGATTTCGGAGCATGTGAGAAAAAGCCTCGCAACGCTTTCGCTTATCAAACCATTTGAAGTAGGCGAAAAAGCATACAAAGGAAAGGGCTGTGAAGAGTGCAATAATAGCGGGTATCGCGGAAGAATCTGCATCAACGAAGTGCTGGTTGCCGACCCTGAAATCCGCGAAGCGATTCTGAACAAAGCTTCGGCGGTAGAAATAAAACGCATTGCAATTAAAAACGGCATGACCTCAATGCTTGACGACGGTTTCGAAAAAATCCGCCAGAGCCAGACCACTATTGAAGAAGTGTTACGCGTTGTCCATAACGAATAATCCATGAGCGAGGCTTCCAAACACAAAGCGGACGGAGCGCATAAACCTCGCGCAGGCGCTTTAGGTTTTACGTTTCTCGGCACGGTACACAAATCCGCTTCGCATTCGGGTAAGCAAAAAAGCGCATTGGGAGAGTGGTTTGCAAAGCGTTTTGATACGCATGCGTCACTGGGTCTTTCAACAAAAGAACAGATGTTTTTGGTAAAGCGTCTCGCATTTTTAATCAAAGCGAATGTGCCGATTCTTGAAGGTTTGGAAATGCTTTCCGAGCAATCTACCTCAAGTCGCTATAAGAAGGTGATTGCCAAGGTGATACAGGATGTTGCAAACGGGCAGACTCTGGCAAAAAGTTTCGCGAAATTTCCGAAAGTCTTTGGCGGTTTCGGGGTCAACATAATCAAAATCGGCGAATCATCCGGTACTCTTTCGCAGAATCTGGATTACCTGGCTGAAGAGCTGAAAAAACGCCAATTGTTAAAGCAGAAAGTGATGAGCGCGTTTATATATCCGGGAGTTATTGCAGTCGCGTGTATCGGTATCACAGCGTTTCTCGTTCTGTTTCTCTTCCCGAAAATCATGCCCGTGTTCGTGTCTATGCATGCAAAATTGCCTCTTTCCACGCAGATTCTGATTGGAATCACTTTATTTCTTCAGCGGTGGGGATTGTGGTTGTTGGCGGGCATTGTGATTTTTGTCATAGCGGTCGGTATTGCTCTGCAAAGAAGCAAGTCGTTTCGATACTTTTTTGATATGTGTTTGCTCCGCATCCCCGTTATGGGCGGAGTGATACGAAATTACAATCTTGCGAATCTCTCTCGGACGCTCGGACTCTTGCTTCGAAGCGGACTCACGCTTTCGGCGGCGATTCCATTAACTGCAGACACGACTCAAAATTTAGTATATGAAAAAGCGCTCCGCGAACTTGCGGTCAGCGTGAACAAAGGGGAACTGATTTCCGCGCACCTCAAGAAAAAGCGTTTTCTTTTTTCAGACATTATGATGCACATGGTCGGGGTCGGGGAGAAAACCGGCAATCTTTCAAACACGCTCGTGTATCTTGCCGATTTGTATGAAACCGAGATTGAAGATTTCACCAAAAACATGTCGAGTATCATTGAGCCGGTGTTGATGGTAACGATGGGTGTTATCGTCGGTTTCATCGCAATTTCCATCATCACCCCAATCTATGGCATCACGCAAAGCATCCATCCGTAGAGGCTTCACGTTGATTGAAATCCTG
>CAZPUX010000113.1:0-2687 GCA_964589865.1 uncultured Candidatus Saccharibacteria bacterium
GATTTCGGAAACGAGGATTTTATACGGGTCATGCGTCTTCCTCCAGGGCAAATGAGTGCGTCCGTGCTTTTTATAAAACCCGAGCACACTGCGCCGAAAACTATTTTGCCTTTGGCCAGATTTCATTTGCTTGTGGGTAGATTTTTGTAAGCGGATGTTTGGTGCAGTCATGACGATTTGCTTTGCAGATGTATCGCCCGTAGAGAACCAGTCCGTTGTTGACGTATTTCCAGTTCGCCTTTGGCACCAATGCCTCCAAATCTTTTGAGATTTTCTTCAAATCAGTATTGTCGGTTAAATCAAAACGTATCGCGAAGCGTTTTACATGCGTATCGGTCGGAATCCCCGTCCACACGTGATGGAGTTCGCCTAAAATGACGTGCGCGGTTTTATATCCCACCCCGTGTAGTGCGACGAGCTCATGTTCAGTTTTCGGTACTTTCCCGCCGTGTAATTTCACGATGTCGTTTGCCGCAAGAATAATCGCTTTCGTTTTATTTCTGAAAAAAGGAATCGAGGATATTTCCTTTTGAAACACCGCAGGCTTTGCCTTCGCAAAATCCGCAGGGGTTTTGTATTTTTTAAATAGGGATTCCGTCACCCGATTCACTACTTTGTCGGTACACTGGGCGGACAGAACAACCGATACGACAAATTGAAACGGCGTTGCGTATACAAGCTCGCTCTCGGGCTTTGGGTATGTGCGTTTGAGATATGCGACGATTTTCTTCGCCCGTGCTACGCGCTCCTTGTATTTATGCTCCGAGTTCTTTGAGGTCGGCAAGGACTTCTTCGGCATGCGCTTCAGGCTTAACATTCTGATAGATTTTCCTTATTTTCCCTTCCGGGTCGATTAAAAACGAGGTCCGGCGAATTCCCATATAGGTTCGTCCCATCATTTTTTTCTCACCCCACACTCCGTATGCTTCGATTGTTTTCTTCTCTTCATCAGAAAGGATTGAAAACGGCAGTTGGTACGCCTCGGCAAATTTTTTATGGCTCTCCACCGAATCCGCGGAAATGCCGAATACGTGCGCGTGCACATTTTCAAACCGCGGGAACGCATCGCGCAACATGCAAGCTTCCTTGGTACAACCCGAGGTCATGTCTTTCGGGTAAAAATAAATCAAAACCCAGCGACCGAGGTATTTCGAAAGAGAATGTTCCTTTCCGTTTTGGTCTTTGAGTACAAATTCAGGCGCAGTATCTCCCACATTCAACATAAGGGGCAGTATACCAAATCCGACCCGTAAAAAACGGCTTAGGTACTTGACAGGTTTGCTACAATTAAAGAGTAAGGGCATTTAGCCCTCTAACTAAAACCGTATGGATAAGACACGAATACCGACCGAAGAAGAGCTTAAGAAACGCCTTACCCCCGAGGAATACGCGGTCCTGCGGGAAGGTGCTACCGAAGCGCCGTTTTCAGGCGATTTACTGCACGTCGACATGGACGGCACCTTTACCTGCAAAGTATGCGGAAATCCCTTGTTTGCTTCCGATGCGAAATTTGATTCGGGAACGGGCTGGCCTTCCTTTGATAAAGCGATTCCCGGCTCGGTTGAGCTTAAAACGGATGATGCGCACGGCATGTCGAGGACCGAGGTTATCTGCGCAAACTGCGGTTCGCATCTGGGACACGTCTTTGACGACGGCCCAACCCAAACAGGCAAACGATACTGCATAAACTCTGTATGCTTACTAACGGACGAAAAATAAAAAATGACCAACCGCTCAATTTCTTTCCAGGACTTTCTTTTAAAGAACGTCAGCCCGGTGATTCGTTTCCTCATCCTGGGAGATGTGATTTATTACGCGGGCGTGGGGCTTTTAGGACCGATATTTGCGCTTTTTATCGTAAATAAAATAGAAGGCGGAAGCGCCGAAGTTGCAGGAGCAGCAATTGCGATATACCTCCTGACTAAAAGCCTGATGCAGATTCCCGCAGGATACATTATCGATAAGGTAGCCGGAGAAAAAGACGACTTCTGGTTTATGTTCGGCGGACTTTTGGCGGCAAGTATTCTGCAATTCATGTATCTTTTCGTACATACGCCGTTTGACCTGTTTCTTATACAATTCCTCCTGGGTATTGCGCTCGCCTTTAACTTCCCTTCTTTCATGGCGCTCTTTACGAGGCACATTTCCGAAAAACGCGAGGCGACTTTGTGGAGCATCTACTACACGCTTTTGGATTTAATGTCGGCAGGCGCGGCGGCGATAGGAGGAATCTTAGCGATTATTTTCGGATTCCAAATTATTATTGTAATTGGTTCCGGAATCGGGATTATAGGCGCGCTCCTGCTGTTGCCGGTGCGGCATCATTTACGAATGACAAACTCTTAACCCCTATGAATGGAATCGCAATATTCGGCGGAGGATGCTTTTGGTGTACGGAAGCGGTATTCAAAATGCTCCGCGGCGTTATTTCCGTAGAGCCGGGATACGCCGGCGGAACTACGGAAAACCCGACGTATTACAAAGTATCAAACGGCGACACGGGCCATGCTGAGGTTATAAAAATCGAATACAATCCGGCAGAAATCCGGTATCGCGATTTGCTGACGGTCTTTTTCGGCTCACACGATGCAACGCAGGTAAACCGCCAAGGAAACGACGTGGGAACGCAGTACCGCTCCATCGTCTTGTATACGACCGAGAATCAGAAAACCGATGCGGAAAATTTT
>CAZPUX010000114.1:0-2664 GCA_964589865.1 uncultured Candidatus Saccharibacteria bacterium
GAAACTGGTGTCCGGAATTATGAAAGAATTGCGCGAGGGCGAAAAGACCGTCGTTCTTATCGAACATGATATGGCTATTATCCGGGAATTGTGCGATTCGGTCATCGTCATGGAGGCAGGAAAATTATTGGCTGAAGGGAAGCCGGAAGAAGTGCTCTTGGACCCGAAAGTAATCGAGGCATATCTTGGCGTATGAAATCTGAAACACTGCTCGCACTCAAAGATGTACACGTCCACTACGGCGGAGTAAAAGCGCTTTCAGGAGTTGATATTGCGGTTGATGAGGGAGAAATTGTTGCCTTAATGGGTCCAAATGGTGCGGGGAAATCCACCGTTCTTAAGGCTATTTTCGGAATTTCCGCAATCGAAACCGGAAAAGTGCTGTGGCATGAAAAAGCATTTGTTCCCATCCCCCACGAAGTAGTTGCCCGCGGAATTGCGTTCGTTCCGCAGGGTCGGCGCGTCTTTGCGGATTTAACCATTGAAGAGAATCTTGAAATCGGCGGAATCACCATTCGCAATACTGCCGTCGTAAAAGAGCGGATTAAAGGTTTGTTTGCGATGTTCCCGATTTTGAAGGAAAAGCAAAATGCCAAATCTGGAACACTATCAGGGGGTCAGCAACAAATGCTCGCAATTGCGCGAGGATTGATGACCGAACCAAAAGTTTTGCTTCTTGATGAGCCGTCCTTGGGGCTCGCGCCGAAAGTCGTGAAAGAAGTGTTTCAGTTTGTGAAAGATATCAATGAAAAAAGAAACACAGCTGTTGTGGTGGTTGAGCACAACATCAAATCGCTTCTTACAATTGCAACCCGCGGGTATATTCTCGACAAAGGGAAAGTGGTCGCGCATGGTGCGCCTGCAGAATTAATTGCAAAAGGCACTCTAGAAAAAGTTTTCACCGGCACCCTATAGTTTCTTTTCTAATTGCTTTGCACCGATCCACGCCAGTTCGAATATTTTTTTCATAGCATCGGCTATCTCGGCACTCTCAATAATAATGCCAAGTTTTTCCCGCCACGAAGCTATCATCATTTTGTTGTCGTAAATATTTATTTCCGGATGAAATTCATACTTTTCTTGCGGAACCAATATACTTTCACGGGCTTCTTCCGCATTATGCTTTGAGCGTTCTATTGAAAGCGGTGTATCCGGGAACACAGCGCGGAGGCTGATGCCTTTTTCTGCGCGTCGTTTGTAATACGCGGGGAAATAATTACCGAATAAACTGTGCACGTCCTCTACTGATGCAAATGCGCGAATTGTTTCTGTTGAAGTCAGCGTATCTTCGTACACCTGCTTCATTCCGTCTACGCCTTCATAAAATTTTACTTGAGGTCGTTCGTCTTTTTTCTGAAGCGACTTCAACTCCAACGCTAGTGACTCTCCCGCTTTCAGCGCCTCCTCGGCTTTTATTTTCTTCTCGCCCAATAACCGCACGAGGTTGTCCGGGGATTCGGCCGAGTATTCCTGTTTCGGCTCCTTGCCGGATATATGCGCAAGGCCCATGTTTACCAACGAATCCAAAATCACGTATCCGGTTGCACGGTTCACGTCTGCCGTGCGTGAAACTTTTGAAACGGTTGAGCGACCAAGCTCCAAAAGCGCCAAATATACCGAAGATTCTTTATCGGAAAGCCCCAATGCAACCAGCGAATCTTTTAGTTTATTTTCCGTCTTTTTCATCAAAATCCACTGTATATCAAACACGAATTTGTGTCAATAGATTATAACAAAATATTTTGTATATAGAAAATATGCTTCCAAATAAGGTTATTTTAGAAATAAATTGGTACTTTGTGTTGACAATATAAAAATACCGTGCTATCTTCTTCTTTGTTTGGAGAGGGGCAATTAACGAAAATCTAAAAAGAAGATTATGACCAAAGAAACATTCCGCATTGGCGACCCAATTTCTTTAGAACAGATAGCTGACGATATGAAATTGGAAGTTAAGTATGAAGGCGGTTTAACGCGTCATGTGCGTATTGTCCGGGGTTTTGTTCCGGGGAGCGAACAGCATTCCGGCAAGGGTTCTATTCTCGCAAAATGTTACGCGTGGCCGGATTCAGGAATGCCGTTATTTGAAAAAGAAACGGAACCCCCGGTCGGTCAGCAGGAAACTGAAATAATCTACGCGCAGGATTTCAAAACTTTCTATACAGTCAACGACGCGATTCTAGCGATTTACTACCAGGGCATATGGAGTGAGGAAGATAGAAAAGCTCCGCATGTTCGCAGTTTTCCGTTTCCTGCCCCCAGGGTTTGATTATTAAGGTCGAGGTTATTAAAGCAATTAATGAATATGTTTGAAAAATCAAAGTATTGGTACGCTGCCGCAGCGGCCTTAGCGCTTACCTCGTGTGGGGAAGCTCCTACCTCTCAGAGTGACGCTGTAGACAACTACAGATATTCAGAGGCGTGCGAACAGTACGCATCGTGGCAGTTGGAAGCCCAAGAAACAAGACGAGCAGTCGAGTTGTCCGGAGGGAATCCTAACGGGGATTTTCTATATGAAAATCAGATGGGGGCAGCGCAGCGTGCATGGAGAGAAGTGACCGATATTGAAAGGGAGAATCCGGAACTGCATGACAGTGGGCAGTGCGAAAAGGCCATTGTCCACTATCTTTACACTTCTAGAAGACTCTAAGAATGTCTCATCTA
>CAZPUX010000115.1:0-2629 GCA_964589865.1 uncultured Candidatus Saccharibacteria bacterium
CACTCTGAAGGGCCTGCGCGACCGCAGTCAGCGTTTGAATGCCGGTTGTGAGCATTGTTTCAACGTCTGCGTTCGTCGAGTACCAGGTAATCGCCTGATATTTCAGGATTGCGGCGTCGTAATTTGTGCGGGCCGTTGCGTAATCGTTTTTTGCAGTCTGTGCGAACGGCGCAACCGCAGTTTGGTTGTCGTTTTGAAAAATATTCAAAAGCACGTCAATGTCCGCCTGGCTGCCGTTTTGAGAAAGGTCGGTTCCATAGAGGATGTTTTTCATGCCCGTCGTTACGTTCGGCATATCTAAAAAGGCGGTTGAAAGCGTGTTGTGCGTATCAGTGTAGTCGTTTGCCAAATCCGACTGCGCATTATCAAGATTATTCTGGGCGTTTTGAAAATCAATCGGCGCTGCGGCAGTGTCGTGCTGAAACTGCAATTTTGATGCGGCAAGCGACTGCTCCGCGTTCAGGACGGCCTTTTTCGCGTCGGTATTGTCAACCGCAAGCAACGCTTGTCCTTGATGCACTGTATCGCCCGGTTTAACCCCGACCCACACAATCTCTCCCGAGACCTTCGGTTTGATTGAGATAGTATTTGATGTTGATACCTGGCCGGAGCCTGAAACGCTTGCAACAATCGTGCCTTTTGAAACCGTGCCCACTACGTAACGAGTTTCGGCTTTTCCCGAGAACAGAGCGCCGTAGGCAAAATAGGCGATTCCCGCGATGACGACCCCGAGGATAAGAAAAGTTACGGGGCGTGCCTTTCTAAAAGCGTTTATTTTTTTCACGCTGAAAAAACCTTTGATTTGCTCGAGTATTTTTTTCATAATTATTTGCCCGGAATTGCCGTTTCCGGAGGCGGAGGAAGAATGCGTATCAATTTCGCTTCAATTTCTGATTTTTCATTCGGCTCGCCCACAACGACCGCAAAATCGCCCGGTTTGAGGTCGCTTGATGTGGCTACGTCGCGGAAATGCCGCATTTGCGTCTCATTTTCTATGAGAATTATTTTTTCAACCCCGCGGTCGTCAATCGTAAACGTCGGCAGAGTTACTGAAAGTATTTTCCCGGCGGCGCCGTAAGCGTTCGGAAGCTCTTCCTCAAAAAATACGTTGCCCCCCATCATGCCTGTATGCGGGTTCCCGAATGCGCGGTAGTAGTTATCGCCCATGCGGTAGGAGAATGCTGCCTTATGTATTCCGACAAACACTCCGGCCTGAAATGCCGCTAACAGTACGACCATCGCGCCGATGGCGATAACCGCCGAAAGTACGCTTTTTTTCTCGAGGAAAGAATCGATATCGAATTGTTTATGAGGCATGTTGCATTGTTACGCGGTCGCGGGCGTTTTTAATAAGCCAAAACCATGACCACAAAAACCCCGCGCCCGAGGCGAGTGCAAAAATAAGCGCTGTGACGGGAAGCGAAGCTGCAAGCGAAACCGCGAGTTCCTTCCAAAATGAGGAAAGCGCTCCGATATCGCTTACGAGAAGCGACGAATATTGCCAGAAGCCGGATTGTGAAAATGTTCGCCCCGCCGAAAGCGCCGCTTCGGCAAACGCACTCGCGCATATAACGGTGCCCAGGGAAAATAGGGCAATGCGCGTGCGGTTCCGTGCGGCTTCAAATTTCACTATTGCTCCGAACACCCGCTCTTTAAGAGCCTCGGAGGGCATTTCACGGGGCAAAAGGCGCATATATTTTCTGAATAATTCTCCCATGGTGTTTCCTTATATATTACGAATAATCCTTCCGGTTGGGTGCAAGAATAGCCCTCAGGGCATCTTTCGCCCTCCGGTCCCTGCTTTTAACGGTGTTTACCGACACGCCCAAAAGGTCTGCAATTTCTTTTAAAGAAAGTTCTTCCCGGTAATGCAGAGTCAATACTTCCGCATGTTCTTTCGACAACTGGCGCAAGCCCCGTTCTACGGTTTCTGCAGTTATACCCGCATCAAACAATGCGTCAGGCAGGGGATCGGTGTCCGCGAGGGAATGTTCAAAATCTTCCTCGGCGTCAACCCCGAAGTCGCCGAAGGAAAGCGTTTTTTTCTTTCTGAAATAATCAATTGACGCATTCCGTGCGATTGCAAAGAGCCACGTTTTGAAGCTTTTTCCTTCCGCAAACGTCCGGATGTGTTTCCATGCCTTGAGAAATGTTTCCTGAGTGATATCTTCGGCATTTTCACGGTTGCCTATTTTTCGCAGCAAAAATCCAAAAATGCTCGGCAGGTGGCGTTCGATAAGTACCGAGAGGGCATTGGTGTCGCCCTCCCGATATTTCCGCATCAATTCCTCATCGGTTTTTTCCATACGCTCTTCTTCAAAGAGTATGCCACACCTCGCGGGGTATGGTTATACCATAAAGTTGTACTTTTCCTACTTGTAGGAAATTACCTTTTCCTCTACTATGTCCCTATATGAACTACACAACACTTGCCTCCGATGAGGCAACAGAAAAAACAATACAAGCCCTCGGCGAGCGTCACATCACGGCAACGGTGGTGGGAACGCGCGCAGAAGCCCTTACAAAAATTCTGGAAATGATTCCTGAAGGCGCGAGTGTCATGAATGGCGCATCAAAAACGCTCGAACAAATCGGATACATTGAGCTTCTAAAATCGGGCACTCATCCG
>CAZPUX010000116.1:0-2615 GCA_964589865.1 uncultured Candidatus Saccharibacteria bacterium
GACACCCAAGGAAAGCCACAGTATTTGGCGCTCCGCAAACGAAGCTCCTATTCCGAAACCATACATTGAAGAAAGCCCCGCGAGCGAAATGAAAAACGCGCTTCCGAACATGAGCCAGTCGGTCCGGCCTAAAACGCGCATATAACTATTTTGTGCGGGCAGTCACCGCAAAACGAACAACCGGGGATGAAAACGGCTCCTGCCAGGTAAACACCGGATTCTCCTCCCCGCGCGGAGGAAGATTATTTACTACAGTTTGAGATGCGGCAACCAAAACGTCAGATGCGTCATAGAGAAGCGCGGTCAAAACGACTTTTGAAACAGGTTCTGTCCCCGTATTCGTTACATGCGCCGACAAGGAAAGCGCTTGCTGGTCTAAGCTTTCCGAATCTACCGTTACCGGATTTTTTACCCGTTCGGTGCGTTTCCATACTGCTTCATGAAATTCAACAAACGTGCGGACGGGAACGCGCGAACCGGTAACGATGTTTGCCTCGAGAAGCGGTACTACTTCGCCCGGGTCAAGCGCCATTATGCCGTCCCTTTGCGCAACGAGAATATTGTCGGAATCATACAAAGAAAATGTGTACGGCAAACTTTCGGTTCCTGCGGCAACTTCGGGATTCTGTACCATCGCAACCGCGTGATATACGCCCGGGGCTACTTTGACTGCGCGCGCCCACAAAGTGGAGACGCGCGGAGCCTGGCACAACACTGAACAGAGCCCCCCGCAGTCGATGCCCGTCTCGTTTTGATTTTTTATTCCGTCAGAACAGGTCGGTGCGTGGTAGAAAAACACAAACCAGCTTAGGAGGGCAATCAGAAGAACAACCCCAAGCGCTCCGAGCGCTATCATCGCCTGTCGTTTCCCCGCCCATGGCATATGTCCGCATCATATCAAAAAACTTGCGCGGATGAGACAAAAGAGCGCCTGCGCGCTGTTTTGTTCTACATCCACGGGCCGGAGCCATGTCGCAAAGCGACGGGCGAGGCGGGGTCGAGAGCACTTAGTTTTTTATGAGTCTGCCGAAGAAAAAACTTAGTGACTCGTGACCAGCGGCGGTTTTAAATCAGGTCAGTTCTTTTCCTCTCCTTTAGGCGGAGGAAAGGACTTTGCAAGCGCTTCAAAATCAGCAACCGTGGCGCGATACCCGTCCGCTCTTTTTTGGAATTCATCTGCTCGAGCCTGTTGAACGTCGACTTCCTCATTCATCGTGTTGAGTGCTCTCTCTATCGCCTTCCGCAGAATCTCGATACGAGTCTCCTTTTCTTTTTCTATCTTCGCTACTGCAGCTGCTACAGATTCCGCCAATTGCTGTTTCGCTTCTCCGTCTCTCTTTTTGTTTCTGTCGTCCAAGAGACCCGAGTCGAGTATCCTTTTTTGTTCTGCGTATATCGCCGCTACCCCCGTGTCACAGTCTTCTACGTCGGACTTTAACATCTCTACATCAACCGACTTAGCCTTGATATTGTCACGGTGCTGAAAATCCCCTCTGAAATCATGCTTCGTGTCATGGTCAGGCGTATGAGCTTCATGGGCAATCGCAAAGGGCGTATTGGGTCCGGGCATCCTTTTTGCTCCCGTCCTGTTTATCGCGTCGTGAGTGATATCAGAGAAATGGCTGTCCCAGGTCTCTTTCCCACGATCAATGGTGCTCTTGTCCCAGGTAAGAGGATCTTTGGGGTCGTATTTCTTTTTCTCCTCAGCAGGTCTACGTTGTCCAAACATACATACATTAGGCTCCCTCAGAAACCTCTTGTCAAAGCAGCGTTCGGGATATCAAAGAACCCGCCTACGGGCGGGTTTTAATTAACCTTCGTCACTGGAATAGATTTGTTGGGAGTCTCTTAGAGGTTCTTCAGAGTCTTTTTCGCCGGATTCCTCGAGGCTTATTTTTGCTCTTTCGATTTCCCTTTTAAGCGATGGGCCAGGAAACCCGGTGAGTCGCCTTTGCCATTCTTCAAATTTTTTTGACATGCATCCCATTATTCATACAACGCCCACCGCCGTCAAGAACACCTCTTGAGTTCTTTTTCTGCCGATTTAGCTACCGGCTAGCGAGTGAGCGAAATAACGAGCTTGCTCAGTTATTTCCGAAGGAGCGACGCCGGAAAGAATTTTTGCAAGAAAAAAATTCTTACTCTCCCGTCTTCGGGATAAGCTAATCGCCCTGACCAATACAACTAAAAATACCGGCCATTTATGGTCGGTATTTTTAGTTGAGTTCTTTGTTCTGGCGATTAGCTACTCTCCCCTTACGAGTACCATCGCTACTACTGCGCTTAACTGCCGAGTTCGGAATGAGATCGGGTGTGACCACAGCGTCAAATCACCAGAACAAAATCCTCAACACTTCAAACATCCTATAGAAAACATCGAGCATAACAGCGTTATGGATTTCCATGCTTCCCCGCAAAAGATCGGCGAATTAGTACTCTTCGGCTGAACACATTGCTGTGCGTACACCTTGAGCCTATCAACGTGATCATCTCTCACGGGCCTTAACGATATCTAATCTTGGAGGGGGCTTCCCGCTTAGATGCTTTCAGCGGTTATCCTTTCCCGACATAGCTACCCTGCAATGCTCCTGGCGGAACAACAGGTAGACCAGAGG
>CAZPUX010000117.1:0-2568 GCA_964589865.1 uncultured Candidatus Saccharibacteria bacterium
ATTCTGTCGTTTTCAAATATGACCCCGTTTGCCAAGGGGCCCGGCATAACACCGGTTGCGGTGAAACTGATATCATCGCCATGCGCCAGATCTTCAGCTGTCATGATTTTTGAAAAATCCATAACGCCCGCATCGTTCAGGCGCTTCACGTGTTTCTCGTCCTTCGGCTTCCATCTGGCAAGTATCTCTCCCCCGTAACAGCGAAGCGCAGCCGCAGCTAATACAGCCTCTGCACTTCCGCCCGTATTCATTAAAATATCAACGGAAGATTCCCGCATGCAGGTTGCAATCGCCATAGAAACATCGCCGTCTGAGAAGAGCTGTACACGTGCGCCGGTTGCGCGAATTTGCGCGATTAAATCATTGTGACGTTCGCGGTCAAGAACGGCAACGGTAATTTCTGAAACATCCTTACCCATCGCTTTTGCAACTTTCTGAATATTTTCTGCGGGCGACGCATTAAGGTCGATTACTTTTGCTCCCAACGGTCCCGTGGCAATCTTTTCCATGTAAGAATCCGCCGCGTGATACAAGGAACCTTTTGGTCCTGTTGCAATCACCGTAATCGCATTCGTTCTGCCGTTTGCAACGGATGAGGTGCATTCCAAGGGGTCCACCGCGATATCGTATTCTTCTCCCCCGCCCTTGCCCAAGGTCTCACCGACGTATAGTTCCGCCGATTCGTCTTTTGCTCCTTCGCCGATAACAATCGTCCCTTTGAAATCTATCTTATTAAACTGGGTGCGCATCGCATCAACTGCCGCCTGGTCTGCTGCTTTCCCGTCCCCTTTTCCTATCCATTTGGCTGCTGCAATTGCGGCAACTTCGGTCACGCGTACGAACTCAAGTGCGAGGTTGCCGTTCATATCAAAATGATGCGCCTATTATACGGTACTTACCGTGAGTCTGCACCGTAACCGGCGTGAGTGATTATTTGCAATAAACCGCCCGGGTGGGTATGGTTCGTACATGGACCGTAGAGTTGCAGCTCAGGCCGAAGGCATCCCGTTGATGACTCTTGAACGGGCGCTCTTGGACAAAAAAACCGGCAAGGAGCGAGTTATGCCGAAAGAGGTTCGGGAAAATCTAGTATTGCTTACCGTAAAGTACATTTCATTTGATGAGAAGGAATACGAAGGGTCCCTGGTGGTTCACCGGGATTTGGAGAAAGACCTGGCTGCAATTTTTAAAAAACTCCGCGAGTTACAGTTTCCGATTCATAAAATCGCTCTACCCAACGAATTTGATTGGGACGACGAACAGTTAATGGCAAATAACATTACGAGCTGTTTTAATTACCGTCTAATCGCGGGAACAGACAGGCTTTCCAATCATGCAGACGGTCGGGCACTAGATATCAATACCGTACAAAATCCGTTTTTCTCAAGAGACGGAAAAGTGTACCCGCCGGGTGCTGTATATGACCCGTCTCAACCGGGTACGATTGTGCGCGGTGGAGAAGTTGAAAAACTATTCAAACAATACGGATTTGAATGGGGCGGAGATTGGACCAGCCTCAAGGACTATCAGCATTTTGAGAAACTGAAAAAATCAGAGCAAGACCTGTGAAGCGATAAACGCCACAAGGAAGCAGAAGAAGTACGTCACTACCCAACCCCAGATAATACGGGTAATGGAATTGGCATGTATTGAACCGTTCGCTGATTTTGCCCCCGCCATCGCGGAAACGACCGCATGATTGGTGCTGGTGGGAATACCTAGAAAACCGGTCTGCCAGATAAGGAATCCCGAGGTTAACTCGGCGCACACGCCCATGTACGGATGAAATGCTTTTTTCTCAGGGTCTGAGGGTTCGTGGTCGTTCACCAAGCTGTGCAAGCGCTTATGAATGCGCCAACCGCCGATAAGCGTACCTGCACCCATAACGAACGCGCACAGAACAATGACCCACGGCAACACTACGAACTGATTCGTGACGCCCGAAATAAATAACACCAAGGTGAAAATGCCGACGTACTTTAATCCGTCGTTAAATCCGTGACCGGATGAAACTCCGCACACCGTAACGAGTTGAGCTCTCCGCCACCACTTGTCGGGAATCCGCTCATGAAGCTTCAGCCCTACAACGAGCTTTGTTAAAAACCAGGAAATTGCGGACCCGCACAAAATGGCAAAGAAAACGCCCAAGGCCACAGCCACCCATCCGCTTTCGGCAAGGTTTCCGCTTGCAGGCAGAAGCGCGGCGAATCCGCCCTGCGCGTACCCAATACCGGCAAGTGCTGCCAAGAGCGAATGCGTTTTACTGACCGGAAGCCCGAGCCATACGGCGATTGAAGCCCACGCGATAGTGGTTATCATTGCAATCCCGATTGACGCAACTGAAATTAATTCCGGCTGTACGATTCCCTTTCCGATGGTATGCGCGACTGCCGCGCCGAAAACCAATGCGGCGATGAGCCCGACGAAATTTCCGATAACAGTTATCCAGAGCGCCTGTTTCGGTTTCAATACTCCGCTCGCAACTGCCGCCGATGTTCCGCACGGCGCATCGGTCCATCCGTTTGAAAATTCAGCCGCGAGGACAGTAGCTAACACTGCCACAACGTA
>CAZPUX010000118.1:0-2540 GCA_964589865.1 uncultured Candidatus Saccharibacteria bacterium
TGGAGCGACGACAGAGAACCCAAGCTTCGAAGTGATACCGGCCTTGCTCTCGCGATGCCGAGTTTTTGTATTGAATCCGATTTCGGAGGAAGACATGAAAAAGATTCTCGAGAGAACAAAAGTGAAACTCGAAACGGACGCAATCGACTGGGTCGTTTCGTACTCGCATGGCGATGCGCGTCAGGCGATTACGATAATCGAGAATGCAGAGAATTTATATAAAAAAGTTACCGTCGAAACGCTTACGGAGTCCCTGCAATCGGGACGTCTGCGCTACGATAAGAAAGGCGAGGAACACTACGATACGATTTCCGCGTTTATAAAAAGCATGCGCGCAAGCCAGCCTGATGCCGCGATGTACTACATGGCGCGCATGCTTGAAGGCGGGGAAGACCCGGTGTTTATTGCAAGGCGCATGGTGGTATTTGCATCCGAAGATATCGGGCTCGCGCAACCAACCGCCTTGGTGGTTGCAAACGCTGTGTTTGAGGCGGTGCAATCAATTGGTATGCCGGAAGCGGGGATAAATCTTGCCCATGGCGTTGCGTATCTTGCAGGTTCGAAAAAAGACCGCAGCGCATATGATGCGTTCCGTCTGGCGCAGGAAGATGTAAAAAAATTCGGTAATTTGCCTATTCCTATGAACATACGAAACGCCCCTACGAAACTCATGAAAGATTTGGGATACGGCAAAGACTATAAAAAGTACGATACGGAAAGTTATCTGCCCGAAAAGCTGCAAAAGAAAAAATATTTCGATTCTTGACCTTTTTCTTCGCAGTGATTGAATGGCGTCTATGGGATTTGACGGTTCAACGTGGAAGCCTGAGCGCAGGTCTTTTTTGCCGCCAAGGAAAAATGGAGCAAAAATAAACCCATTTTTTCTTGCCTTGCTTTGTGCCGGAGGATGCGTCGCAGCGGGGGCCGTGTACGTTGGAGTAGACACAGCATTGACCAGTTTCCGAGAAAATATGGAACGAGAGCGTATGTATGAGTCTTTGATGCGCCCCGTGAATTGTCCCGTCAATCCGACACATAACTCACCGGAACCCCTTTGCAACTAACTTCGGACTTTTTGTTATAGTACGTGCATGAATCCAAGCGCATATCGACATGTATTTTTTGATTTGGACGGAACGGTGACGCGCTCGCGCTCTTTGATTACTCCGGAAATGAGAACGGCACTTTCAGGGCTTCTTGAATCTGGTCGCGATGTGATTATCGTGTCCGGTGCCGAAGTAAAGCAGGGAAGGTATCAAACCGAAGATTTGCCTATTTTTTATCTTGGACAAAACGGCAATCATGCGTACGACGGAAAAACGCAATCTGACTTATGGAAAGAACAGCTTTCGGATTCTGAAAAGGCGCAGATTTACGCACATATAAAATCAATACCAGTTACGTGGGACGTAGTAAATAAACACGATTTGATTGAAGACCGCGGGAGTCAGATTTCATACAGCCTCTTGGGGCATCATGAAGACGTATCAAAGAAAGAAGCGTTTGACCCCGGCGGAAAACGGCGTGCACAGATTCTTCAGGAACGCTTACTTGCCTCCGACACGATTGAAGTGGTTATAGGCGGGACGACGACGTTTGATTATGTGAAAAAAGGACTGCACAAAGGATTCAATGTCGCGCGTTTAATTGCCGATAAGGGATGGAAAAAAGAAGAATGTATTTATCTGGGCGATGCGTTGTTTGTCGGCGGAAACGATGAAAAAGTTTTAGGAGTCATTGATACCAAGCAGGTTGCTAATCCCGATGAAACGCTTCTGTACGTGAATTCGATTCTCCATGGCTAAGTTCAAATTAAAATCAGAATACGAACCTGCGGGCGATCAGCCCGAGGCGATTAAGGCGCTGGTTACAGGCGTGAAGCGAGGAGACAGGCATCAGACGCTTTTGGGTGTTACCGGTTCCGGAAAAACATTTACCGTTGCAAATGTTATCAATCAAATTCAGAAACCGACTTTAGTGATTGCGCACAACAAAACTTTGGCTGCGCAATTAACGCAGGAGTACCGGGAATTTTTTCCGGAAAACGCGGTTCACTATTTTGTTTCCTATTACGACTACTACCAGCCGGAAGCGTACATGCCCGTTTCTGATACCTATATAGAGAAAGAAGCGCAGATAAACGAAGAGATTAACCGGCTGCGCCATGCTTCAACGCAGGCCCTTTTGACCCGGGACGACGTTATTATTGTCGGCTCCGTTTCCGCAATTTACGGATTGGGCTCTCCCGACGAGTATCAGAAAATACACAGAAAAATAAAAGTCGGAGAGAAATTCGAACGGGCGGAATTCGTGCGCTATATGATTGACCTTCAGTTTGAGCGAACGAACGCCGATTTGACCCCCGGCACGTTTAGAGCCGTAGGCGCCAACGTTGAAGTGATGCCGGTGAATGAAACGGCGGTATTCCGCATTCATCCGGAAGGCGGAAAGATAGCCCATATTTCGCGTTTAAACGCCGTATCCCGAGCAGTAATCGACGAACCCAAGGAGTTCTTCCGGTTTCCTGCAAAGCACTACGT
>CAZPUX010000119.1:0-2446 GCA_964589865.1 uncultured Candidatus Saccharibacteria bacterium
ACACCGCGGATCTGACCTACTCCGGGAGGATTAAAGCTCCTATAGGTAACCGTTATTTCTTGACCGTTCACTAAACTGTTTCGCAGGGCTTTTTTGGAGAAAGTAGACTTCCCGGCTTTTGGCTGTAAAGATTCTTTCATGCCGAGTATAGTGTCACAGAATTCTTGTGTGTCAATATTTTGGCTATAGAAAATGCCTATTGCGCAAAATACGGCTCTCTATATACTGTTTCGTACGGCAAGAGCCTTTAAAAAACTTATAAAAAACTATGAATAAAGCAGATTTAGGAGACCACGTACACAAACTTCTCGGCGGAACCAAGACTCAGGCCGAGCAAGTGGTTGAAATGCTTATTGAAACCATTACCGGAGCTTTGAAGAAAGGTGACGAAGTTTCTATCGCAGGCTTGGGCATCTTTTCAACAAAAATGCGCCCGGCACGAACCGGCAGAAACCCGAGAACGGGTGAATCTATCAAAGTTCCTTCTATGCGCGTTCCCAAGTTCCGCGCAGCAAAAGCCCTTAAAGACGCAGTCAAATAACCTTCTGTCTTCCAAAAACCCGCACCCAGGTGCGGGTTTTTCTTTATCTTGTGGCTACCAGGGGTTCAATCGCGTCAGAACGAAATGCCGCATCGGGCTTGAGTGCGGTAACAGGGCGCGCAAACAGACCCTGATACTGTGAATCTTCGTCAACGACAAGGGTTACAAATCTACGCGCTCCGCCGTCTCCTTCTACCCACAGTTTGCCGCGTTTCAGCCCGTTGTCTTGTACTCTTTTCATAAAAATCGTTTTTCCTGAAGCGACATCCTGGAGAACTGTCGCAAGCCTACTCTGAGAAAGAGTCATTCCGTCATAGTTTGTATAGATACCCCGAAGAAAGTGCCACCACTGCTTGTGCGTAAAAGGCCCGTCTGCGTTTATGCGTTCGTACATGAGTGCGGGATGGGAGAATCGAACTCCCGCCATCAGTTTGGAAAACTGATGTTCTACCATTAAACTAATCCCGCGTGCTTCGTACTCTAGCAAACGAAAGGCTATTTTGAAAGTTTCGGGTTGCAAAGTACCCTTATAGAATGACCGGTTTTTGGAGGGCAGCTCTTGTTGCGGGATTGGGGATTCTTCTCGCGGTTATCGGGGTGTTTGTGATTGCTGTTGAACATGCAAAAGCGCCTTCTGAAACGGAACCGGCGCTCGTACAAGCGACCCAGGCGCCTGTTGCCTCTTCGACCCCGCTCATTTCAGTGCCGACTACGACGCCCGCGAAAGCAAAAGTCCAGTCTGTAAAACCACGCGCGCAAAAACCTCCGACGGAGACGCCGATAACAACTGTGCTCCAAGCGGTTACAGCGCCCTTAGGGGTTCCCCAGGCAACCAGCACACCGCTTTCTTTGAACGAAGAAGTGCGCGCAGCGGTCGTCAACATTCTATGCATTACGCAAGCAGGCGGACCGTTGAATTCAATCTCCGGTTCGGGCGTTATCGTCGACCCGCGCGGAATCATTCTGACAAACGCTCACGTTGCACAATATTTTCTCCTGAAAAATTACCCGGTTCAAGATTTTGTTGAATGCACGATTCGGACCGGAAGCCCCGCATCGCCGAAATACAGAGCCGAATTGATGTTCCTCCCGCCGGCATGGATAACCAAAAACGCCCAGAAAATAAACCAGGAACGCCCGATGGGAAACGGCGAGCATGACTATGCGATTTTGAGAATTACCGGCACGGTGAACGCCAACATTCCGATGCCGCAATCGTTCCCGTATCTGCAGATTTCCATCGACCCGCCTGCATCAGGTAACCAATGCTTGATTGCCGCATACCCGGCGGGATTTTTAGGGGGCATCAGTATTCAAAAAGATTTGTACCAAGCATCATCAGTGGCGACCGTCGGCGAATTATTTACCTTCGCATCCTCGACAATTGATTTATTTTCAGTTGGCGGTTCAATCGTTGCGCAACAAGGCTCTTCCGGGGGAGCAGCAGCGGATACAGGCGGTATTTTAATGGGCATCATAGTAACTTCAACCGACGCGCCGGATACCGGCGGGCGGGATTTGCGCGCACTGGCAACCGCATACATCGTGCGCGATTTTCAAAACCAGTATGGAGCTTCGCTTGCAACATTCCTGTCGCACGACGCCGCGCTTGAAGCCGCGCAATTTGCAGTAACGACTGCGCCGTCTTTGACGGCGACCCTGATTAATGCGGTCGAGCACCCCGTGCCCTGACTAAATCCCGATATTTATTTTTGCCCCGCCATCAATGCGCCACTCGGCTCCTTTATTTTCATCAGGAGAAGAACTGCCTTGACCTCTAAGAGATGAATCACTGTCCGAGTTTGCGTCCCCCTCTCCGGACAGAACTTGAACCGGTAACGGAAGGGTCTGCGAGTTCGGCTCCGAACTATCCATCACTGAAGTTTGATTTGCGCCCCCGGCGGG
>CAZPUX010000120.1:0-2446 GCA_964589865.1 uncultured Candidatus Saccharibacteria bacterium
TGTCGGGTTCGTCATCGGTTTCCCGATAGTAAGGGGGGCGTGAACCTATCTTTGGGTAGTACAGGGTGATTTGCCCGTACCGCCATTCCTGCCCCGTGGGAGTTTCAATAAGCGGCGTCGCGTTTGGTATCAATGTTTTTCCGGGGTATTTCAAACGGTTCATGTACCCCTCAGTTACCTGCTGCTGAAACTTTGAGAAGTTCAATTCGCTCGGAGCTCCAACTTTTATAACGAACGGTTCAAATCGTTTTCCACTCTGAATGTCCCGGAAAATCAATTGGTGAGAGAGTAAATAGGCAAGAGTTTTTTCAAACGTGGCGTTCCCATTGCCGTTCGTCTTGCCGTCGGATTTTTTCAACAAGAAATCACGTACCGATTGAAAGGATTCTCCCAGCAGGGAAGGCTTTTTCAAGCATTCTGCGGCGAAAGTTATATAATCACGCGGTAATTGCTTCTCTAACTCGCGTACGTCGGGAGTTTCAAACGAAACCGATTTTGTGAGTTGTGGGTAGAATTTCTTAACAAACTCCCCATAGAGCTGTTCCGTGATTTTTTTGCCAACGCGCGTCTTTAAGGGGTCTGTGTTATTGCAGGCAATGGCGAATTCCGAAGCAAAACCCACCGTAAATTTTGCATCATACCCTTCACTACGAAGAAGAGCTGTAAGGCGCAGTCCCGGAACGATGTTGCCCGCCGACGCAATTGTAGGTAGGGATTCGTCTGCCCCCACGCTCGTTACGATTCTTGGTTGATATGATTTGAAGACCCCGGCTTTCACTAACTGCTCAAACAAAGAACGCCAGTCAGTGTTTTCAATTGAGTTGCCCCTAAACAGAGAATCTGTAAAGATTTTTTTTATTGTTATTGCAGCCCGCTCAAACGCCTCTTTTGTTTTAAGTGCGACTTCAGTCGGTGTGGAACCGCGTTCCATTCTTGCCATAGCACCGATCAGTGCAGTATTGCAAAGTGCGCTGTCGGCAACCCGCTTTCCTTTATTCTTATCCAGCAGCACACCAAGCAATGGGACCCCTGTCACCGTCGTTCCTTGAAGTAGTTTTATTGTGTCCTCGTTAATCGCGCGTACCAAAGGTCCTCCGCCGCGCTTGAATTGCGTTGACGCCTCGGACTTTATTTCTTTAATTGCTGCGACTTGGAGGGCTTCATTAGGCGTTAATTCATACATACCTTCGGCACGGTTTCTCCGACTCGCAGCATTTTCTTCTGCAAACCGTCTTCGCGCTTCGCGCGGGTACAGGCGCCTTGCTAACGCAACGTCGGGCCATGAAAGTCCCTGAGCATTTTTTGTTGGTCCAAATGTTTTTTTTTCCATATTTCTCGGGGTTTGAGTTTAAGAAGGGATTTTTCTTCTTGATAGCTCTATGCTTTCCAGATATGCGGTATCCGTTCCGGTTATTTTCAGTACCTCAAACAGTCGCAACCTTTCGGGGTCTGCTTTTCGGGCTTCTTCTTGCGCCGTTAAAATCCTGTATCGCGCTTCTTCATTTGTTCGTACGGTATCCGGCGCAAGCCCGTAGTCGCGTCTTTGTAGTTTTGGTTTCATTATTTCTTTCATATTTTTTTTATTTGCTCTTTACTTTTTTGTTATCGCCACTCCCACCCATCTTCAAGCTGCTTACGGTTTATGTATTCCCGAAAGCTTTCGTCATCAGGAGGGTTTGGCAGTGTGCCTGCCCTTCCCTCTAGATTCCCGGTAACTTCAGGGGTTTGATTTCTCTGCATGTCCGGGTTTCGGCACAAGTTGACCCCACCCGGTCGTTGTTTTTCCATGTTTATTTGTTATTTGTGAATTAAAAAAGCCGCCCGGGTCGGGGCGGCTACGTTGGAAAATTCAAGATGCATTTTATTTTTTATGCATGCGAGAAATGACCAAAGGGTAGCCGCCCGTTCCGTGCTTGAACCAATGGGCTACGCGGATAACAGTCGTTGTTGATGCGCCGGTATCATCCGCAATACCCCGGTAGGATTCGTCTTTTGCCAGAAGTTCGGCAATCGCAAAACGCTCTGCGAACGCCTTCAGTTCGTTTAGGGTACAGAGGTCACGGAAAAAAGCTGCACATTCCTGCTTTGATTTGAGCGCTAAGACGGCCCCATAGAGCCTATCGAGCTGCTTCTTTTCCGCGTCTTTTTTAATACTGGGTTTTTGCATATGTATCACCGTAAGCAAGACTTTCGGTGACGCCACTCGAACGAGATAAACAGCTTTGCCGTTTGCCCCGCTTCTCATGTATCATCGTAGTACTACGGTGATACATAGAATAAACTAAGAACGGGCGGGTGTCAAGCGGTCGTTTGACCCAGCAGTTTGAATCTCAAATTCCGTGGAAGGAGTGCGGGGTACTCATTAACATCCCATGAACCTAATGGCTTTTTCATCCGTCTTCTGATACACAGGGAACATGGCAGGCAATACCGAAGAGGCGTTCCT
>CAZPUX010000121.1:0-2377 GCA_964589865.1 uncultured Candidatus Saccharibacteria bacterium
GTGGCAAATCGTGCCTTCCGCAATGGACGAGATGATGAAACCGGGCACCGACCCCGAGAAATTAGCGCGCGTGACGCAGGCGTTTTTGAAGATGAAAAAATTCATTATTGCGGATTTGGAAAAGGCAGGGGAAGGGAAGTAAAATAACCTGTCTGACTTGGAATAACAATCTGCTCAACATTCGGCACCCCGGTGCTTTTACACCGAGACGAAAATTCTGTAAGATGCGGATTTCACGCTCTACCTGATAAAATAAATACCTTCGTTGGCTATGGAAAAAAAGCAGCAAAACAAGATTCTGTTCATTCTCTTCGGAACCCTGCTTATCGACATGATAGGTACGGGAATGGTTTTTCCCATTATTCCGATTATTTTTACCGATCCCTCCTCGCCTTCTTTCATACTCCAGGGCTATTCCCAAGCAGGACAGTTTTTCGTTGCGGGTTTAATTACAGCGCTTTTCGGTTTAATGCAATTCGTTGCTTCGCCGATTTTAGGAGAGTTGTCCGACTTTTACGGCAGAAAACGGCTTCTGATGCTGGGCGTCGGGGTTCTTGCAGTTTCGCAATTTCTTTTCGGCTTCGGAATTGAAATCGCTTCATTGTGGCTCTTGCTGGGAAGCCGAACCATCGCGGGTTTTGCGGGAGGAAATTTTTCAATCGCACAGGCTGCAATTGCCGATATTACAGAACCCAAAGACCGTGCGAAAAATTTCGGCTTGATAGGTGCGGCTTTCGGCATCGGATTTATCCTAGGGCCGCTGCTCGGCGGATGGATGGCGGCAACGTTTGGAAATCCGGCGGCACCGTTTTGGCTCGCCGCTGCTTTGGGGATTTTTAATATGCTTTTTATATATTTTCTTCTTCCCGAAACACGCGTTGTTTCAAAAGAGACGCAACACTCGTTTCATATTTTGAAAGGCATTCGAAATATTCAAGCTGCATTCCGAGACAAAGACGCACGTCCCGTCTATCTCGCGAGCTTCCTTTACATGTGCGGATTTTCATTCCTTACGTCGTTCATGGGGGTTATGTTGGTGTCGCGATTCGGATTTGACGCGGCGGGTGTGGGCACTTTTTTCGCACTGGTGGGCGTATGGGTTGTCATTACCCAGCTTCTAATTCTGAGATTTTTGACGCGTTTGTATGATGAGAAAACAATACTCCGCGTGTCGTGGATTGCGCTCGCGTTGGGAATAGCCATATATCCGTTTGTGCCAAGCGGGCTTATCGCCTACATTATTATTCCTCTCGTTGCTGTTCCTCAGGGCCTTTCGATTGCGAATATTCAGGCTTTGGTCAGCAAAAGCGTCTCGGCCGAAAAACAAGGAGCCGCACTCGGCATTAACGGTTCATTGCTTGCGTTCTCCCAGGGCGTCATCCCGCTCATTGCAGGAGTCGGTGCGAGCGTTTTGGGAATCCAAGTTCCTTTTATCGCGGGTGCGTTATTTGTGCTCTCAGCCTGGAGCGCTTTGTTTCTGTTTAATAGCCGCAATGAAAGATGAAACAGCTCGTTTGGATAGGCATGATAGTCGGCTCTTCCATCGGGGGCTTCATTCCAACCTTGTGGGGAGCCGGTTTTCTTTCTTTTTCCTCAATACTGCTCTCCGCCGCCGGCGGAATTTTGGGAATTTGGGCGGGCTATAAAATCAGCAGGTAGAGGAATCTTTCCGCCGCGTTTTTTCAAATGAGCCGCCGTGATAAACTCAGGTTTCTTGCATGCGTAAAAAAATAAATCTGCGCTCAGTTTTAAAGCATGCCGTTTTGCAGGGGTTGGAGCGGGAAGTAGTGCGCATCGACTCAAGAGGGAAGCTCGCAAAAACTCCGTATCCGAGCGCGCTCGGTTCCCCGTTATCCCATCCGCACCTGACTCTTGATTTTGCGGAAGCCCAAATAGAGTTTGTTACTCCGCCCCTGCGCGGCGAATCCGCCTTGTCGGATTTTTTGAAAAAATTATACGCGTGGACCTATCGTCAAACGCGCAAAGAGTTTTTATGGCCTTTGAGCATGCCCCCCGTACTCCCGACGCACCGCAAAATTCCCCTTGCGAATTTCGGCGCATCCGCGAACGCTGAAATAAAACATGTGTACCGGCAAGGATTGCGGGAACGGTACGGCGGCGCAGTGCAGGCCATATCGGGAATTCATTACAATTTTTCTCTCTCGGAAAAATTTTGGAACGCATACGCAAAAGAATTCGGGCTCAGCGGCAGCACGCCTGCCTTCAAAGATGCTCAATATTTCGGCTTGATGCGAAATGTCATACGCTATGCGCCTTTAGTTACGTATCTTTTCGGCGCCTCTCCGGTTGCTGACGCCAGTTTCTTTTCCGCCCGCCCTAAGGGTCTCGAACAATTGGGCGCATCAACCTATATCGG
>CAZPUX010000122.1:0-2333 GCA_964589865.1 uncultured Candidatus Saccharibacteria bacterium
ATAAGATAAAAAATGAACCGCCTGCGTTTTTCATAAACGGAAAAACTCATTACGGACTTTCAGACCTCAAAGCAATAGAAGAGATTCTCCCAATGAACGAACTTGCCACATCGACCGCAGATAAATCAAAAACAAAGCCTGAAAATTAACAGGACCCGCAACAAAGCAGATGAAGCTTTAAAAGGTTTTCTAGTGCCTAAAGGCGCGAACGCCGGAGAACGACATCGCTATCCCCGCTTTGTCGGCGGCTTCTATTACTTTCGCGTCATTCACCGAACCGCCCGGCTGAATAACTGCAGAAACACCCGCATTCAAGAGTACTTCCAATGCGTCCGGAAACGGGAAAAAAGCATCTGAAGCGACAACTGCCCCTTTCATCTTTTTTCCTCCCTTTGAAACGCATAATTCAGCGCAGCGCACTCTATCCTGCTGGCCTGCGCCGGAGGCGATAAGTGTTTGGTTTTTCACCGCCACAACCGTATTTGATTTCGTTGAACGGCACACTGCCCAAGCGAAAAGCATATCCTCCACCTCTCCGGGCGTAGGCGCGCGTTTCGTTGCAGTTTTGAGCATATCGGCGTTGACCTTCTTCGTGTCGGCGTCCTGCACCAACACTCCCCCGCGCACCTTGTGAATTTGACGAGCCGCGGATGGTGTCGGGTTTTGAAGCGCGGGATTGATGAGAACGCGAAGGTTCGGTTTTTTAGCAAACACCGCTTTCGCTTCGTCAGTCAAGGACGGCGCCAGAAGTATTTCAAAAAAGTTCTGTGTCATTTTTTCCGCCAAGGCACCATCGACTTCTCGGTTTACCGCCATCACTCCGCCGAACGCAGCCAACGGGTCGCCTTCATACCACGCTTCTTGGTACGCATCGGGAAGTGTATCGCGGAGCGATGCCCCGCAGGGGTTGGTGTGTTTTACGATAACGCAGGCCGCCATATCTGCCCCGAGATTTGAAATCGCAAACAAAGCGCCGTCCATATCCAAGTAATTGTTATAGGAAAGCTCCTTGCCCTGGAGTACCTCAAATTTTGGTATCGCTAAGGGGTCGTTGGCGCCGTCATCGGTTTCATAAAAGCGTCCGTCCTGATGCGGGTTCTCCCCGTAGCGAAGTTTGTGCTCTTTCCCCAAATGGAATAAATCGTCAGCCATTGAAGTCCTGATTGTATCAAATTTCGGCCCGGTGAGCCTAGGAAACGCCGAGCCCTGTTTCATCGTCTTTCGGCGAAGGTGCGGGCACTGCGGGAACTTTGGGTGCGGTGTTTTGCGCTGCCGCATCGGCTTCTTTCAGCTCTTGGCGCGCGGAATCGCTGCGCACTATCGCCCACGCGCGTTTCAGATTCGCAATAATGTGATGTCCGTACGCATACTGAATCCCAAGACCAAGCAGTATGAGTGCAAGCATGGCAACAAGTATCCACGGCGCGTAATCGGACAAAAACCGCCCGAACAAGACCGGCGCCTTAACGTCTATTGATTCATCGCGAACGTTGCCGGCTTTATCAATCGCGCGGACAATCACTTTTAATCCCGCCGGAGAGGCTGCAGGAACTTGAAACGGGCTTTGCGCATCGACAAAGACCGGAGATTCCGTCGGCGGAGATGCTTTATCTATTACTCCCACCTCATAGTGGTCAATCCCCGAAAGATTGTCGGTCGTAAAGAAAGAAACTAGAGCGCGATTCACTAAGACCGCCGCCGCCATCACGTAACTTGCTTCCGGTTTAAACTCCGCGGGCGGGGTTGGTCGATGCGAACAAGGAAATGCGATGTTCCGCCCCAGACGCCGTTTTTCAGCGCTTTGACATGGAAGTACCACAGACCGTCGGAAAGATTTTCAAAGGCTTTCGTCGAATCAGTGCCAATTACGGTGTTTTCGGGTACGGTATTGGGTTTGGTATCAAGAACGAAACTGAAACCGGTAACGCCGGTTTCTTTATCCCACGATATGACGGGGCTTTTGTTGTTGCTCCAATCGCTCTGGGACGGGTGCGTTGGTGAATAGACAGATACTCCTTCCGGCGGTTTGCCGATAATCGAGTACTCTGCCCTTCCTGCATCAAGCACCGCGGAACTGCCGAGACCGTCATTCAGGAGAACATCGGAATCGGAACGCACATAGAGAACCGCCTGACCCGCTGTTTTCGCGCGGAACGAAATTGTCGCTATAACGCCCGAATTTGTCACTATCCCGCCCGGAATGACGCCCACATACTTAATGACCCCGCGAGCGTTATCGTAGGTCGGCGGTTCAACCCAGACGCCGATGATGGACTGCCCTGAAGACGCGTTCACAACCGAAAGCTTCGCGGGGTCGAAATCTATCCGCACAT
>CAZPUX010000123.1:0-2308 GCA_964589865.1 uncultured Candidatus Saccharibacteria bacterium
CGAGTACGAATTTGTTGAAACATTCGAAGCAGGAATGGAACTATTCGGTTTTGAAGTGAAGGCGCTCCGCGCCGGCAAAGGTTCTTTGGTCGGCGCGCGCATCGTTGCACGTGCGGGCGAAGCGTACCTCGTAGGCGCAACTATCTCTCACTATCAGGAAAAAAATACGCCGAAATCCTACGACCCGGAACGAACGCGCCGGCTGATGCTCCATAAGAAGGAAATTGCCGATATCGCCGGTTATGAAGGCCAAAAGGGATTGACAATTATCCCTGTTATGGTGTACAATAAGAACAACAGGCTCAAAGTGCAGGTCGCGGTTGCCCGCCACAAGACAAAACACGATAAGCGCGAGACACTGAAAGACCGCGATTCGAAACGAGAACTGCGCCGTACCTTGAAAAATGAATAGCACGCATTGTCCTTCCCCGAAATTTTTGAACGCATTCAAAAATTTCGGGGGATGATTTGATTCGACAATGGGTCACGCTACACGCATGCGAAACGGTGAATGCTCGAGAACACCTTAAACCTCGAGCACTGAAACGTGCAAACGCTTCTATAAAGGGCTACTTCACTTCTGCTGACCTCGTGCCAGCATTAGCGTAAGCTACCTCTTCCGTCCTCACTTCGGTCAGGACGGCGCTAGGCTTCTGACGTCTGATATGAAGTTCCTAGTGTCATAACATCAGGCTCTATTCTTCCCTACTGCTCGTAGAAAAGAATGAAATTGAAGAGCTCGATAGTGCGCGCTTTGGTTCGCTTCTTAACGCACTGTTTAAAACCCAAAAGCTAACTAGGTTCCGTAGACTGCGCCGGCAACACTCATTGGACGGGGTTTCAACACCCCCATCTCCACAAAGGTTAGTATTTCTTTTTCATGCCAAGCCCTGAAGTAAAAAACGCAGAGCAGATTTTTGTTGACGCACCGGACATTGCGGCGGGGCGTTTCTCTGAGCTTATTGCGCTGGGAGAAGAACTGACGCACGCACAGATGGACGTGCGTATGGACGAAATCTACGAAAACAAACCTGTACTGGAAAAACTGGCGCGAGTGCGGGAGTTGAAGAGAACGCTGCAATCCCGCCTTGCGCCTGTGCGTGCGGCATTTGAATCTGAAGCAACGATACCTGAGGGCTTAAAAGCCGTGTACGAACTTCTGGCGGTTTCGGGCGTATCCGAACAAATCGGAAAAATTGTCATTGATTCTTTGGACCCTATTGTCGCGCATATAGAAAAATTTCCCGCCGAAATGCCTGTAGCAATACAGGTCATTACCGATACCGAAATGAATTTGGGCGAGGACAACCTCACGCACGGCAAAGCTTCGCGCGGCGCCCGTAAAATTCGCGCCGCGATACGAACCCTCACTCCTGCGCTTGAAGTATTTTTCAGCGAAGCGAACACTCCGACCGATAATGATTTGAACTGGCAGTTTCTTGCGCTCAGAAGACTTGGCGGCTTGGTCCCGCGAACCGACCGGGAGCGGGATTGGGTGTTAAACGCCTTAATCCGCTACCTGGTCATGATATTAAAATGTTCAATCTACGTTCCGGAAATTTCCGCCGCGAGCGTAGACAAAATGATAGAAGACCACTCGTTCAAACTTCCTGAGACGACCCGATACAGCATCACCAAGCAGGATGTGCAGTCTCTTTTTATGCAGCTTGGAAACCCGAAACTTATCGAGCACGTATACGAAGCAGTACATGACGCGCTCGGCGTACCTGTTTCCTTATATAAGCAAAAGACCGAGGACGGCGAAATGAAACTGCAAAACCCGAAGCACGTATTCGAACAGGCCGAAATGGCGGCTGCGCTTGAGCGCCAACGCCCCGGAAGCGTTGAGGCATTAAAAAAAGTCGGCATCCGCTGGTTCAGCAGATATCCACTTGAAATATTAATAAAAAGATACGACGAGCTGAATATGGACAAGCCTTATGGCGTACTCATGACTTCGGTGCGTGACGTAAATGCAGCTTTTTTCGATAACGAACACGAATTCATTTCAAAGTTTTCACGTGACCTTGAGCAGGCGGGCTATGCGCTCCGCATTATTGAATGCGACGGTATTGATGAAATGACGCGGCTTTTGGGAGAAGCGCATGCGCAGTATGGAGAGAAAAACAGAATTTCATTTCTTCTAATGAGAGCGCACGGTGGACAATGGAGTGCGGACCTGAGCGCGGATTACGACCAAGATCTGTATTCGACCAGTTTCGAGAAGCCTGCATTCATGGAAAAAATGAATGTCTTCGTGCCGAATCCTACGTGGATTTTCGACGGGTGTTCGCAGGGCTTGCGAAAT
>CAZPUX010000124.1:0-2287 GCA_964589865.1 uncultured Candidatus Saccharibacteria bacterium
CTGACTCTTCAAGTTTGTACTGGTAGACCTTAAGCCCCAAAGCGTCTTCAAGCATTTCCCGACGCTCGCGGGTTGATGCAGAGAGAATTTTATCCGCCTCACCCTGGGAAATAATGTGGTGCCCGGTTTGGCCGATATTTGCGCCTGCAAGAAGTTCTAAAATATCTTTCAAGCGCACCGTCGAGCCATTGAGCTTGTATTCGTTCGCCCCGTCCCTAGAGACAACGCGCTCAATGGTGACTTCGTCAAAATCAATATTTAAAAAACGCGAGTGATTATCAAAAACGATTGCGACGGAAGCGCGGTTGGCTCGCGGAGATGCATTTGAGCCATGCCAAATCATGTCTTCGCCGCGCTTCCCGCGCATTGATTTCATGGATTGTTCGCCCAGCACAAACCGGACCGATTCCGCAACATTCGATTTGCCGGAACCGTTCGGCCCCACAACGGCAACCACAGAGGTACCGAAATCGAATGAAGTCTTTTTTGCAAAAGACTTAAAGCCCGAAATATCCAAACGGGTCAGGTGCATGGGGTTATTGTACTATCCCGTTTTACGGGAGCTTCTTCTACTTTTCAAAACCGCAGCAAGTCTTTTTTCACGGGAAAATTGACTTAGGGTGTGCGCGTAGGTGCTTGCCTGATTCCATATCTCCGCCCTGAGGAGGGCGTCTCGATTTCCAAAGCTACCTTCCGGAAATTCCGCTGCTTCAGCTTGAGCGTTCTCACTAAAAATCGCCAACGCACGGTAGTCGTTACTCATCGGATCTTTTTCCAGTTCGGCCATACATACAACTGTAAGGACTTGGGGAATCTTGTCAATTACCAGTCTCTTACCCTCCCGAGGAGCCTACCATAACGTTGTATGACTGCGCTCCACCTCCTCTGCCCTCGCCGTCCAACACGCCCGCGCAGGTTGTATTTAAAAAGGTCGCGTAATTTGAATTTGATGCTTTTTCCATTTGACGTGCAAAAATAAACGCGTACTCTTTTCCTCCGCAATTATGTTTTCCGTCGTAGTAGTAATAAAACGTCGCATTTCCGGGGCCTGCGGGGTCAATCGGCGTACCGGTTAAATACGGCGCCATGACTGCCTTAAAGACTGCGTTTGACGAAACGTCGCCGTTTGCACCGGAGGCCTCCGTCGGGTAGGTGTTGTATCGCGTGTAGTACAGATTTAAAGCCGTCACAATTTGATTCACGTCCGCCATTCTCCGTTTATCCCGCGCATCGAGCTGTGCCGACGTTAATCCAGCAAGAACGATTGATGCTATGAGTCCGATGATTGAAACAACTACGAGAAGTTCAATGAGGGTGAATGCGCGCGCTGCAGCTGCTTTGGTTTTCATAGGCTTCTGTTGAGGGGCAGATGCTCCCCTGGACGCAGAATGTCGTTCCCCAGCTTGGGCGTTTCAGGAATTACGGAAGCAAGAAAATAAAACGCGCCCCCCAAAAGGCAGACGCCCAAAAGCACTAAAAGGATTTTGGCTCTCGCCGTGGTATGCGCAATGCCGCGGTCGACAAGTCTATGTTCTGCAGAACGCACCGGAGGGGTGCGAAACACGGCATTTGCATCTTCTTCAAAGACGACGTGCCTATCCATTGAATAAAGTATACCTTTTGAAATCAGGCTTTCGTTTCGCTTTCCTTGAGGGCCCGTTTTGCAGCTTCTTGTTCCGCTTCCTGTTTTGATTTTCCTGTTCCTTCCGCAATAACCACCTCACCTACCGAAACGGAAATAACGAATTTTTTATCATGGTCCGGTCCTTCGGCGGAAACAGTTTCGTATTTCGGGGTCATGCCGTACGTCGCCTGCGCATATTCCTGAAATTCGCTCTTCGCATCCCTCCAGGTTCCGCTTTTCAGAACATCGCCGATTTTCGAAAGCACATGCCTCTGAATAAAATCATTCGCGGCGGGGTACCCCTGGTCCAAATACAAAGCGCCGACAATCGCTTCAAATGCATTCGCAAGAATCGTATGGCGGGCGCGACCTGTATCTTTTGATTCCCCTTTTGAAAGCAGCATGCAATCGTTGACGCCGAGCTCGTCGGCAATTTCGCCGAGCATAACCGCGTTGACCAGTGCTGCGCGATAGCTCGTGAGGGTTCCTTCGTCCGAATCCGGGTATTCCCGGTACAAGTGGTCAGTGACGACGAGTTCCAATACCGCATCTCCCAGAAATTCCAAACGCTCATTATGCTGAGGCTCTCTTCCTTCGCGCTTGCCCGCCGCTTTCGCTTCATTCAAATACGACCGGTGGGTAAACGCCGTTTCAAGGAGTGTC
>CAZPUX010000125.1:0-2228 GCA_964589865.1 uncultured Candidatus Saccharibacteria bacterium
AGAAATTTCCTCTCGTGCCGTGTAAATCGCGAGCCGAATGGTGTTAAAGGTAATGAGGATTGATGCGACTGCGAAAATAATAATAGTAACGAGTCCGAATCTGCCGACATAGGTCGTTAATTTTTCAAGCTGGTCGATGACGATTTTGTTCTGAGTATAATTCACAGAATCAATAAACGATTTGCCGTTTGAATCGGTCATGCGGTCCGAAAGATACTGCGCAATCGCCTCATATTCCGAAGGCGTTTTTGCTTTTACCGAAAGCGACGCACCGAACGGATTGTCGCCGAGCTCGTCCAAGGCCTGAAGCGTAAGCTGGTCATCCTGGTGGCGCGTCCGGAAATTCGTGACAGCATCTTCGCGCGATGTGTACGTAACAAACGCAACTTCAGGAATCCGTTCAAGTTCCGTTTTCAAACTGAGAATCGAAGGTTCTTCGGCGGAGGTTACGAAATACACGTTTACATCGACTTTATCTTTCACGTACGTGACGAAGTCGCCTACCAGTGCATTTACAAACATCAACGACCCGATAATAATCAGCGTCATAGTTATCACGAAAATCGAAGCAAGCGAAACGAAACTGTTCCTGAGAACATTCACGAATCCCGCGCGCAATATTCTTTTTACATTAGTCCAAAACATATATTAGAGGACGTAGCGTCCTTCTTTATCGTCGCGCACTACCCTGCCGTTGTCCATGGTAATTACCCTCTTCCCTAAAGAATCTATCACTCCTTTATTATGCGAGGTCAAAATCACGGTAGTGCCCAGTTCATTAATGCGCTTCAGAATCTCCACTACTTGATACGTATTGATAGGGTCCAGGTTCCCCGTCGGCTCGTCCGCCAAAAGCACGTCGGGCTGATTGACTATTGCGCGCCCGATAGCAACCCGCTGGCGTTCGCCCCCCGAAAGTTCCGATGGGAAATTCCATGCCTTATCCGCCAAGTCCACAAGCTCCAGCACATGCGGAACGTCCGCGGCAATTTCTTCATCGCTTTTCCCGGAAGCTTCCATCGCAAAAGCAATATTTTCATAGGCGGTTTTATTGGGAATCAGGCGGAAATCCTGGAATACAGTGCCGATTTTTCTGCGTAAGGTAAACAAATGGCTCTTCGGAATCTTTGCGACATCGGTGGATTCAAAAAAGACCGTCCCGGAGGTCGGCGTTTCTTCCGCAAGAATCATTTTCAAGAGCGTTGTCTTGCCTGCGCCCGCGTGTCCCACGATTGATACGAATTCCTTGGGACCAATTGAGATGGTTACATCGTCAAGCGCAACCGATTGTGCAGTAGTTTGCCCGTTTGATTGGGCTCCGTATATTTTAGAGACACGGTCGAAGTAAATCATTCAACCTATGATACCGCGTTTGCGATGCTTGCGTCTATAAACATATCCAGCTCTCCTGAGAGAACAGCGTCAGTGTCATGAGATTCCGCTTCAGTGCGGTGATCTTTCACCAGTTTGTACGGATGAAGCACATATGAACGAATCTGACTTCCCCACTCGTTTGCGACTGTGCTGGCAATTGAGAGTCCTTTCATCTCGCGTTCGCGTTTTTCTTCGTCCAATTTGTAGAGTTTTGCGCGGAGCAAGGCGAGCGCAGACTCGCGATTAGCGGCCTGACTTCTTTGATTCGAAGCATGGACGGAAAGATTCGTCGGTTTATGCACGACACGAACCGCAGTTTCCCGTTTGTTCACATTTTGCCCGCCAGCCCCTCCTGAACGCGCAAATTGAATTTCGATATCCTCATCTTTTATTTCAATTCCGTCGTCATTTGACATATCCGGCAACACTTCAACCAGCGCGAAACTGGTCTGGCGTTTGCTGTTTGCGTTAAAGGGCGAAATACGGACCAAACGGTGCACACCCGCCTCATGTTTGAGTCTTCCGTATGCATTTTTTCCGGCCACTTCAAACGTTACGGTCCGAAATCCGCCATGGTCGTTTTCATTTTCATCTATGAAACTCACTCCCCAGCCTTTTTTGCCTGCGTATCCTTGGTACATGCGGAACAAAATTCCGGCAAAATCTTCCGCGTCATCCCCGCCGGCGCCGGCGAGAATTGAAATAACCGCATTTCCTTTATCGTACTTGGACCCGCCGAGGGCTAGGCTCTCAAGCTCTTTCATTTCCTTAATCATCCGCTGAGCCTTCGCGGAATCATTCCAAAAATCCGCCTGCTCCATAGCGGTCTGTATTTCAACTATTCTTTTTTTCGC
>CAZPUX010000126.1:0-2227 GCA_964589865.1 uncultured Candidatus Saccharibacteria bacterium
TTGAAGCATATCTGGTCGGGGGATGCGTGCGAGATTTGATACTCGGGAAGAAGCCCAAAGATTGGGACATCACTACAGACGCAATCCCCGAGAAAATCCAGGAAATTTTTCCGGATTCTTTTTACGAAAATGACTATGGCACCGTTGGCGTAAAAACCGAAAGCGAAGACACGACTTTGGCTGTTATCGAAGTAACGCCGTATAGAAAAGAGGGGACGTATTCTGACGCGCGCCGGCCGGATTCGGTTGAATTCGGGGTTTCTTTGGAGGAAGACTTGAATCGGCGTGATTTCACGGTAAACGCGATTGCGTACCGACCGAAAAATGATTCGCTCATTGATAATCATAACGGACAGGAAGACATGAAAAAACGGCTTATTAGAGCCGTGGGAGAGCCAAGAACCAGGTTTCAGGAAGACGCCCTCCGCATGATGCGCGCAATACGGCTTTCGGCGGAACTTGGGTTTGCAATCGAAAGCGAAACCGCAAGCGCTATTTACGAAACTGCGGATAACCTGGGCAAAATTGCCAAGGAAAGAATTCGTGATGAGTTTATCCGGATTCTTGATACATCCGAACCAATGGCGGCTTTGGTGCTTTCGCAAAAACTGGGCCTTTTGAAATATATCGCTCCTGATTTGGAGCGGGGGATAGGTATCGACCAGAACCAGGCACATTCCTATGACGTATACGAGCATAATTTACGCTCTATGCAGCACGCTGCCAACAAAAGGTGGGCGACGGTTATCCGACTCTCGGCGCTTTTCCACGATATTTCAAAACCGGAAGTTCGAAAGTGGTCTGATGAGAAAAAAGACTGGACTTTCCACGGTCACGAGGTCGTAGGGGCACGTGTTGCAAAAAAAGCTCTTGAAGATTTACGTTTCCCTAAAGAAACAATCGATAAAGCCCGCAAATTAATCCGGTGGCATATGTTTTTCTCGGACCCTGACCAGGTGACGCTTTCTGCGGTCAGGAGAATTATTACGAACGTTGGGGTAGAGAACATTCAGGACCTTTTGAACCTCCGCATCTGCGACCGAATTGGAACAGGAAGACCAAAAGAACAGCCGTTTCGTCTTCGAAAATACATGGCTATGGTTGACGAGGCTATGCGCGACCCGATTTCAGTCGGCATGCTTAAAGTGGACGGGAATGACTTGATGAACGAGGTAGGAGAGAAACCAGGCCCAAGAATCGGATGGATTTTACATGCCCTTTTGGAGGAGGTACTGGATGACCCGAAGAGGAATACGCGTGAATATCTTGTGGAAAAATCGAGGATTTTATCCAGCATGGAAACTGGGGCTTTAAAGGAAATGGGGGAGGCAGGAAAGGAGGCGAGGGAAGAAGCCGAGGAAGAGGAACTAGGAAAAATCCGCGCAAAACATCACGTTGATTAACCCGCACATCTGTGTAACCTCTCAAGGTTGCACAGATTGGTGTCCAATAGAAAAAGCCCACTGTACGGAAAACCCGTAGAGTGAGCTTTTAGAGGCAGAAGCCTTTATAACGCCGTCTTATCAATTTAGTTTGGTGAAAACGCGTATAACTTGGGCTTTGTGCTCTGCCAAAGAAGAACTGTCCTTTATTAAAATAGCACGCGTAAAGGACATTCAAATTCTTTCTGTGGATTACTGTCCTTTATATTTTACCCCGAGCGCTTTCAAAAAAATTCCAAAACCTTTTTCTACTCCTTCTCCTATGTCGACAACCGCATCAAATGCTCGAACCTGAACTTCCGGCTCAAAAAATCTTAACTCGGTAAGAGCGGACAGTTTGAACGGGTCCTCCCTCCTGCTCCCTCTGTTTTCAAACAGTGCCATAGTAACGGTATATACGACTCCTTATGCAAGTTCAAGCACGACCGGACAGTGGTCGGAGCCCATTACTTCAGCGTGAATTTTTGAGCTTTTTACGCGTTTTTTGAACTTTTCACTTACAAAGAAATAGTCGATTCTCCAGCCCACGTTTCGAGCGCGGGAATTGGCAAAATGGCTCCACCAGGAATAATTGCCGTTGCCTTTGGTAAACATGCGGAACGTGTCTACAAACCCTGCGTTTATCACCTTATCAAGGCCATCGCGCTCTTCTTTCGTAAAGCCGTGTTCCCCTTCATTTGCCTTGGGGTTGGCTAAATCATCCTCCATGTGTGCCACGTTCAGGTCGCCTGTGAAAATGACCGGCTTGTGCTTTTCCAGGTGTTTCACGTAGGCGAGAAACGCGG
>CAZPUX010000127.1:0-2219 GCA_964589865.1 uncultured Candidatus Saccharibacteria bacterium
GTCCCGCACCGCATCAAGTATGGCAACATGGCCATACGGAGGCGGAAGAGAAGAATCCTTTTTTACCCACCTCCCGACGGCTGCGGCGGAATTTCCCAGTCTTTTAGAAAGTTTTTTCCTTTGGACGCCGTATTCATCGCACGCATCCTCCATAAATCTTTTGAACCCGACATCATCAAGCGTTAGTGCCTCGCGCATTTCGGGCGTAGAAATCGCGTCATAAAACATAACCAAGGTCTCAAACCGGCGCCGTTGCAATTCAACCAAGGGAACCAGGTTCAGTACGTCGCCTTTGGCTACAAATATCGGTCGCCCAGGGCGGCGTTTTTTCTGTTCAAAATCCATCGGAAGGACTATATCACAAAAGCACTACGCCGCCTCTTCTTCCTGCTGCGCCGAAGCCTCGTTGTCGTTTGCGGACTGTTCCTGGCGCGCCGGAGCGTTATTGTTTGGGCTTCGAATCCCGTCAATTCCTTTTGAGTTCGGTGCCAATGCTTTATCTAAATCAGCTCTGCGGTCGGCAATTTGTCCGCGTTTCTCGCGTATTTTATCGCGATCGAACGAACCGTCCTTCCTGCGTGCTGCATTTCCTACTGCTCCTTTTTCCATACCCTTCATCAAATTCTGGACTCCCTTTTGCTGCAGAGCGCCCCTGACGAGTGCCTTAGTTTTTTCGCTGCGCAGATTTATTCCTTTGCTTTTTGCCAGGTCTTCAGCGCGCGAAATCGCAATGACACGAAGTATCAAAAGGGTGAATGTCGGCAGGATGCTTAAAAACGGAATCACTTCAATAACCCAGGAAGCGAGAGCCCAAACCCATGTTTTTTTGCCCCAGAGAGGCACCCCGAGCATGAACGAGAAGATGATAAATAAAATCGGTTCGCCTATGAACGCGGAGATGACGTTTGCAAGAGGGGCGAGCGAAATAATGTCGAATACTACCCCGACCAAAACAACGGGAACGGCAGTAGCATCATCAATGCGATACGCTGTTTTCTGATTTTTACCGGAATCGTCCGCCATTTCTTTACTATATCCCATAGGGCGGTTTGGAAGCCCCAGGGTAGGGTATAATTTCCTCATGAAATCGGGCGTGGCGAAACGCATTCTCGTGATTGCACTATCGGTTTTCGCCCTCGCCGCCGTTTTTGCTCCGCACGCGGCGTCTGCAGATTTACTGAGCGGTTCGTTGGTTCCTCCGTGTGCGCAGGCGGGGACGGTTGGCTTTTCGGGAGCGTGCCAGCTTTCAGATTTGGTTGCTCTTGGTGAAAATCTACTTCACTTTGCGGTCGCGTTTTCAGTATTGGTTGCGGCACTTTTGTTTGCGTACGCCGGCGTTTTGTATTTCACTGCCGCATCAAGCCCAGACAATATTAAAAAAGCCCACGGAGTGTTCGTGAAAGTGTTTGTCGGGCTCATAATTATTTTGCTTGCGTTTATTATCATCGACACCATTATGCAGACCCTGGTGCAGGGCAATCCGTTTTCATCAGGTTTGTGGCAGAGAATTCAGCCTGCGCCGTACCCTCACACTTCCGGTTTGCCTTCTGCCGCTTCAGTAACAGGAAATGGAAGCATTTCAAACCCCGGGGGCGGAGTGACCTGCACAGGGCCGGGAAGCGGGTTATGCGCCCCGAATCAGTTTGGTGTTTTTCATGGTGACGCAAGTGATGCCTCAACAATTTGTAATGCTGAAAGCGGAGGAGACCGGCTCGCAGGAGAACCCGGCCACCACCCGTCGAGAGACAAAATGACGCAGGATCCGGCACACAGAATCTTTTCTTTCGGCCTGTTCCAGATTAATGCGACTCAACATGTTGTAAGTAACGCTGCCTGCGGAGGCACCTTCGATTGTCCCCACGCATTTCGGGGTACCAATTACGACGCCGTCGTTATAAATGAGCCACTCTATGAGCAGTGTCGGCGCGCACTTGAAACTCCCGCCTGCAATGCAGCGATTGCCGGCCAGATTTTTGCGGGTGATGGTAACTGGCATCAGTGGTCAACACATTCTTGTGTTGAATAGTGACATATAATAAGTGTATGAAATGGGTCATTATTTTCTCGGCTCTCCTTATCCTTCTTATCGGCGGAGCGGTGGGTTTTTATTTTTTCGGGCCGCCTGCTCCGGCAACCACAACGGGAAACGGTTCTAATTTTTCTTCGATTGACCCGTTCGGCGGCAATTCGGGTCAGCAAAATCCCGGAGGTACCGGCAC
>CAZPUX010000128.1:0-2194 GCA_964589865.1 uncultured Candidatus Saccharibacteria bacterium
AAACGCAACTTTATCTCCTCGTCCGATGTCAGCAGTTTGGGCCTCGGCACTCATTGCAAAAAGCTTACCACCCGCGCATTGAGAGTCCAGTTTTGGAAGTGCATAAAAAAACCGGGAACCTGCGGGTTCCCGGTCGGGGTCAAACGTCTTTACTTTACGTCTACAACCTGACGTTTGACGGAAGAGCCGTCGAATTTTGTTTTTCGTTTGAGTCGGAATGAAACAGTGCCTTCAGCGACAGCATAAATTGTGTGGTCTTTACCGAGGCGGACGTTTTTGCCCACCATAAATTTCGTACCGCGCTGGCGGATTATGATACTGCCTTTCTTTGCCTTCTCGCCTGCATAGAGCTTCACCCCGAGGTATTGGGGGTTTGAATCTGTAAGGTTCTTTGCACTACCGGCGGCCTTTTTTGTTGCCATGGGGGTATACTACACAAAATGTTCAATAGAATCAAGGCGTTTTACGAGAGTAATAAGGACCCCCTGTACACGCTTCTCCTGATTGTGCTCGTCGCGCTTTTCTCGTTCGGGCTGGGGCGATTGTCAGTCTATTACGGCGAAAAAGGCGATTTGCAAGCCGAATATCAGGGAAAACCGGCTAACTAACAGAACGTTTTAGCCTGCTACTCAAACGTGAGCATTGATTTCTGGGCCCCGCAATCGCACATCAACGCCGTGCTGTTTTTATTCACCGGTTTGAAGACGTGAACCCAGCGGTCTTCGAAATATTTGATTTTCTTGATTGTTTTTGTAAGTTCTGCCATACCTTTAAAGACGTACCGGCGGATAAAGTATTGCAAGTCCGGTCGGAGGCTTTTTTAAAATGCCTCGTGGTATTATTTTGAAATGAAAAACTACCGCATCGTAAACCCGCCATCCGAGCACCGCATGGAAGGGGAGTTGCGCGTCTGCGACCCTCAAAAGACCGACCACACGAAAGATATTGAATCGTGGCGCTTGTTCAAGATAATGGCGGAATTCGTGGAAGGGTTTGAAATCCTCAAGAAATACAACCTTTCCGCAACCTTCTTCGGCTCTGCCCGTACTCACGAAGACCAGCCCATCTATCAGGAAGCCAAGTTACTTGGCGAAAAGCTCGCTAAATCGGGCTTTGCGGTCGTCACCGGCGGAGCCGCAGGAATCATGGAAGCGGGGAACAGGGGGGCGTACGAAGCAGGCGGGAAATCAATTGGCCTCAACATCGAGCTTCCGTCGGAACAGCAACCCAACCGCTACCTGACCGAAGGAATGACGTTTAACTACTTCTTTACCCGGAAAGTGATGCTTTCCTTTGCTTCCGAGGTATACGTCTTCTTTCCGGGCGGATTCGGTACATTGGACGAATTTCTTGAGATTCTGACCCTGGTACAGACAAGGAAGATAAAACGGATACCCATCTTTCTTTACAACAAGGCATTTTGGACCCCGCTTTTGGAATTCTTTGAAAAACAGCTTCTTGACGAGCATCACACGATAGGCAAGGACGATTTGAAGCTCTACACGGTTGTCGACTCGGTTGAGGAAGCGTACGAGCAAATTTTGGACCAAGTTAAATGTTAGTTTTTATGGCTCTATAGAGCCGTATAAGTGTAGATTTTGAGAACACAACGCTTGACAAGCTTTGTCAAACGTGCTAATCTCTTCAAGTAGCTCGCTTTTTGGCGGGCTTTTTTGATGCCTGGTTAATGCCGGGCGTTTGCATAGCTCAGGGCTTTATTCAACTGTTACTCGCCCGAAAGCTAACTCAACCGTAAATAAAAAACATGATATTGCCCCTGTTATTCTTTATTGCTTCGGCGGCGTTCAGCGCCCCGACGGCCCTTTCTTCGGTTCAGGCTGAAGGCCTTAAGAACCCCGAGACCCTTGGTGCGTACGTGCGCCAGTACTATTCCGATACGCCTATTTTGGCGAATATTGCATGGTGCGAATCCCGCATGCGCCAGTTGGACCAGGACGGAAACATCTTCCGCGGAAAGGCAAATTCTGACGACGTAGGGGTTATGCAAATCAACACCCGCTTCCATGAAGCAACCGCAACGGCGATGGGTATCGATTTAGAAAGTCTTGCCGGGAATCTTGAATACGCACAGTATTTGTACGACAAGGAAGGCACGAAACCGTGGAATTCCTCAAGCGCGTGCTGGTCAAAATTTGCTAAATAATAAATAATACCCAAAACAAAATATGAGCTT
>CAZPUX010000129.1:0-2189 GCA_964589865.1 uncultured Candidatus Saccharibacteria bacterium
AAATGGGGCGAATAAATCGTCGTCTATAGAAATTTCAAAATTGTCTGGGCTCGGTTTTTCGTTGGGTAAAAATTGAAGCCCTCGGACGCGCGCAATCGGCGTTTGCTCGTTCGCCTCCCCCATGGAAAGCGCAGCTGCGGCTGCAATTGAATCCGGCAGATTGGTTTGCGTTCCGCCTGAATCAAACCCCAGCAAATCTTTTCGCTTGCGGTTATCGTAAAGCGGATTAAATCCTGCCCAGGAAATCGCAATTCCTACCGCCCCCTGGCGCATCAGAACAGAACGTGAATCAACAATCACGAGATAAAGATTTTCAACTTTGTACTCTTTTTTAAACCAGGCTAATAGTTCTTCTGCGGTTTCTTTCGGTTTTTCAGGCCACAATACATAATGCCCGCCGAAGGGGTCAATGCCGGCATTTGGAATTAAAATTCCGTCTTTAATTGTGTGCAGTACCCCATGCACAATCGGTTCATCCAAATACCAGTCGGCTTCTTTTTTTATCAGCTCTTCTTTTTGCGACGAATCGCGCGGAACGCACCTCCCCTGCCAAATTGAAACGACCTTCGAAGAAACCGCAATGCAGTCGTGCTCCTCGAGCGTAAGCGTGGACGCTTTTATTTTTGAAAGCAGGTCGTCTTTCGGCGGTTTTAAAATCTCAATCTGAAACGGAGTGACTTCCATTTAAGGATTGTACGCTTATCCGCTTAAAACAAAAAACGCCCTAATGGGCGTTTCTGTAATCCGTGAGTGCGTTCCTCTGCGACCTTAAATGCGTAATTCGGTTTCGAGTACCGGAAAGAGCCCAATTGCCGACGCCGATAATCGCACGCGCTAGCGCACTCCCGGGTGGAACACGATTGTAAGCCCACACAACAACTCCCGCGCGGCGCGAGTTTGCACGGACAGCCGTAACAAGATCTTGATTAACCTGAACGAGTCGTGTGAGACCAGAACTTTCTTTCATGAAAGTGTTGCTCGAATGCGTGCGACTACTTTATATCGACCCCCATGGAGCGGGCGGTGCCAGCAATTATTTTTTCTGCCTGTGCAACATCAGTGGTGTTTAAGTCAGGCATTTTCTTTTCAGCAATCTGCTTCAACTGAGCTTTGGTGATTGAGCCTGCCTTTACGGTCGGCACTTTGCCTGAACCCTTTTCAAGTCCTGCGGTTTTCAAAATAAGACGGGACGCAGGCGAAACTTTGACGATAAACGTAAACGAACGGTCGTCCATGACGGAAATTTCAACTGGAAGAATGTCCCCCATTTGGTCGCGGGTCTTGTCGTTGAATTGCTTAACGAATTCGCCGATGTTAACGCCTGCGGGACCGAGCGCAGTTCCTACCGGAGGCGCAGGCGTAGCCTTGCCGCCCGGAACCTGGAGTTTGATTTTCTTTACTACTTTAGCCATACCTGGTGAATTAAGATACTACGTTAAATTTTACGAACTTGCAAAAAGTCGAGCTCAACGGGGGTTTCCCTGCCGAACATTGAGACAAGCACTTTTACCTTGCCCTTTTCTTCGTCTATTTCGCCGATTCTGCCTTCCAAATCCTTAAACGGACCGTCGGCAACCACAACTGGCTCGCCCACCATAAAGTCGATTTTGTGCTTCGCGGTTTCGGTCGACATCCGGTTAAACAGCTGATTGATTTCTTCTTCCGTCAGAGGTACCGGGGTAACGCCGGAACCGACGAAGCCGGTAACGCGCGGAGTATTGCGGACGATGTACCAGCTTTCATCATCGACAATCATGTCGACCAAGATGTAGCCGGGGTATATTTTTTCTTCAACCGTCTGACGTTTTCCGCCGGCAACTTTGATTTTCTTTTCGGTTGGGATAACGACGTTGAAAATTTTGTTCTGCATGCCGAGCGATTCAATGCGCTGCTTCAAATTGCGAAGCACTGCGTTTTCATAGCCTGAGTAGGTGTGAACCGCGTACCACGCGCGCATGCTCTGTGTTTGTTTGCTCATATTATTTTTTCAAAAGAAGAATCTCTTTAAGGCCTAGGGTGAAGAGGAAATCAAAACCGCCCAAGACAAGCGCTACCAAAACAGAAATGCCGATAACCAAACCGGTGTAGGCAATCGCCTGCGCGCGGGTCGGCCATGAGACATGGGTGAGTTCGTTTCGTACCGCTTTGATGTAATCGATGAATGGGTTCATGGTGTTATACACAGTATA
>CAZPUX010000130.1:0-2163 GCA_964589865.1 uncultured Candidatus Saccharibacteria bacterium
CTATGACCAAGGCTCCATTTTGATCTGGAACGGAGCTGCGTCTGCTACGACCACTTTCGCGCGGATTGCATCACCGAATTTTTCCGTAATCAACGGCGCGACAGCAGAGCCCATTACCAATGTGTCTTCCGGTTTTTGATGCAAAAATATCTGTGCTTTGTCCTCAAGGTATCTGTCGATGTCCGGGTAGTAATTCATGTGGTCAGGAAACAGCGTGGTAAACACCGCAATGTGCGGGCTTAACTTCGCGTCCCCAAACCCTTGGCACTGCCACGAATCGAGTTCAAATACGCCGACGGAATCCTTGGTCGCCTCAGGCAACAGCGCCAGCGTGGAAACCCCGCGCACATTTCCGCCCAACAGCGCATCTATTCCCGCTTCCTTAAGCATTGCGTGCAGTAAGTGCGTCACCGTCGATTTTCCGCGCGTGCCTGTCGCACCTAATATAGGAATCCCGGCAAGCTCGGCAAACCACGAGGTGCTCATCTTTACGGGTATGCCGTTTTTCTTCGCTTCCTCAATGTAGGGCGAATCCAACGGCACGCCCGCCGCCTTCAATACGTAATCGCACACCTCGAAGTCGGAAAGCTCGTGTCCGCCGAGGCGATACGAAATGTTCGGGTATTTCCTCAAAGACTCGAGCGAAGTCTGTAATTCCTTCTCGCTTTTAAGGTCAGTGACGGTAAGAATCGCCCCGTGTTCCGAGAGAAACTTCGCATCTCCCAATCCGCGTCCCAAAAGCCCCAAACCCATGAGGGTAATTTTTTTATTTTTGAAAACCGCCTGCCAATCCGTCATCGGTGTATTGTACCCTTGTGCGCCTATTTTGGGTGCTACTCTTTTCGTACAAGATGAAAATTCTTGACATTTCCCGCATTTTCTCTAAAATAACGCGACACTGAGATGCCCCGAGCAAAAAAGAATTGGAAGCTTTTCTGGAAGCTAGGACAGGAACCCTACAACACCCAGTACTTCGACGTCACCAAAGACGGCGAGCTTTTGGTGAAGGAGGGCAACTACCAGTACAACGTATTCGACCTCATAAAAAAATACGGCTCCCCTCTTGAAATCGTCTTTCCGTTTATTTTGGAACAACGCGTCAGAAATCTTATTGATATTTTTGATGCCTACATCAAGCTCCACGGCTACAAAGGAAAATTTTTCTACCACTACGCGATGAAGGCAAATCAGAATAAGGAATTTGTGCTTCCGGTTGTTTCCGAAGGCGGTCATTTCGACGTGGCCTCCGTCAACGAACTGTGGCTGGTGAAGAAGATGCTGATGGAAGAAAGATTCAATCCGAAGATCCGCGTCATCTGCAACGGCCCGAAAACGGAAAAATATATCGAACTCATCGAGGAATTGAGGAGCAAAGGCCTGACCGTCATTCCCATTATTGAGGACTACAAAGAACTGGAGCGTTTCAAAAACTACAAAGGCGAAACAGGCATCCGTTTGAACATGAACCTCAAGGTGAAATCCCACTGGGACAAACGCTTTAACCGCTACGGTTTCCGCGAGGACGAAATACTGAAACTCGGTAAAATCAGAAACCTCTCTGTCCTTCACTATCACATCTCTTCGCAAATCGAACGTGTAGACGATTTGGCGGCACCTTTGAAACGCGCGCTTGAAATCTACCAGAAGCTTCGTGAAAAAAATCCGAACCTCGACACCATTGATATGGGCGGCGGTGCAGGCGTGCCATATGAAAAGAAGGGCAAGTTTTATAGTGCAAAAACCGCAATTAACTTAATCGTAAAAACCGCAAAGAAATACTGCGACAAAGCGGGTATCAAACACCCGAACTTGATTGTGGAGTGGGGCCGTTACGTTTCTGCGCCCGCGCAAATAACCATCTACAAGATATTGGCGGAAAAAACGATTAGCGACGAAAGCGCGCGCAAGTGGTATGTGATTGACGGTTCTTTCATGAACGACCTTATTGATACATGGGCAATCAAGCAGAAATGGCATGTGACCCCGGTCAACTACATGAACAAGAAGAAGCTCCAGCGTGTTTGGTTTGCAGGCTCTTCCTGCGACTCAGATGATAAATATACGGCGGGCGGGGGCAACATTAACATGCCACGCTTGGAAGATTTGGAAAACAGCGATGATTTGTACGTCGCGTTTTACGACACGGGCGCGTACCAGGACCCG
>CAZPUX010000131.1:0-2142 GCA_964589865.1 uncultured Candidatus Saccharibacteria bacterium
GGTCGGGCGTATCGATACCGTAAAAATCGGGGAAGCGAACCGGAGGGGATGAAACGAGAAAGTGCACTTCGCGCGCTCCCGCTTCAAAAATCATCTGCACGATTTGCTTGCTGGTTGTCCCGCGCACGATTGAATCGTCAATCACAATCACGCGCTTTCCGCGGATTACTTCCGGAAGCGGAGTGAGTTTGATTTTGACGCCCTGTTCGCGGATGTGCTGTTCAGGCTGAATGAATGTGCGGTGGATGTAGCGGTTTTTTATTAAGCCGTTTTCAAATGGAATACCGGATTGCCTAGCAAAGCCGAGCGCAACGGGTTGGGCTGTTTCCGGGACGGGAATCACGATGTCGGCCTCTATGGGAAATTCTTTCGCAAGTTCAATGCCGAAGTTTCTCCTGACTTCATAAATCGATTTGCCCAACAGGTGCGAATCGGGGCGGGCGAAATAGACGAATTCGAATATATCCAATTTCTGCTGTCCCCAGGCGACTTTTATCGAGCGCATACCCGCGTCATTCACGACAATCATTTCTCCCGGCTCAACGTCGCGTATGTGTTCAGCACCTATCGGATGAAATGCGCACGTTTCGGATGCAAACACGAATCCGCCGTTTAATTTGCCGATTGAAAGCGGGCGCACGCCGAAAGAATCGCGGATAGCAACCAAATTGTGTTTGTCCATCATGAGAATTGAAAATGCCCCGGTCATGAGGGGAAATACTTTTTGAATCGCATCTTCAAGCTGCAAGCCTTCGCGCATATAGACCGCAACGGCTTCTGCAATCATTTCTGAGTCCGAAAGCGTTTTGTGCGCCACATTTTTTGAGGATAGAAAACCTGCAAGAAGCGTCGTCGAGGGCAGGTTGCCGTTATGGACCAAGGTAAGACCGACGTCCTCAACGACCGCAGGCTGTGCGTGCTTGATGTGCGAGCTTTTCGAAGTCGAGTAACGATTATGCCCGACCGCAATGTGGCCGGGCAATTTCTGAATATCTTTTTCCGTGAAGACTTGGGCGACAAGACCCATTTTCTTGTGACAGTAAATCTTTTCGCCGTCAGTGGTCGCAATGCCGGAGCTTTCTTGCCCCCGGTGCTGAAGCGCGTAGAGGCCGAAAAAGGTGAGTCGCGCCACGTCCATGCCTTTGCCATGAACGCCGAAAACGCCGCACTTTTCCCCTAAATCGGACATTACACTCAGTATAGCAGGCAAGCCGCGGAGGATAAAGCACCTCGCACAATCAGGGTTTCTTGGCTGTTTGCGCGAAAAGCCGGATGTGCTGGCTCACCACTTCGTGAATGGGCGCAACCTGGAGAATGTCGGACACCATAAGTAACTGTCCGAGCACTCCTTCAACAAGACTGCTTTTTTCCGTTTTATCGGGATTTTTAATGTGCATCCAATCAATGCTCGCAATCCTTAATTTTTTCTCGATAATGAGCCGGTTTAGAAAGACTTCAAGGCCAAAACTCGGCAGTTTTGCTATTTTTGAAAGATGCGATTCCACCAGCGACCTCGGGAACACTCGTTCGCCAGAAATATAATCAAACCCCCATAGCGTACTTAAGTTTAGATAAGTGTTGCTGCGCATTGAAAAAGAAGCTTCCGCGACGCCCGAGAGCACAGGTTCTATAAGATTCGTAATGTCTCGCGCGGTAATTCCTATGAGGTCGGCGTCCAGTGCCAAAAGGGTATCTCCGTTTGCTTCTTTAATTCCCGTTACGAACGCCGCGCTTTTGCCCAGATTTTTTTCATGGCATACCAGCCGGGCAAAATCAAAACGAGCCACGGCTTCACGCGTGCCGTCAGTTGAACCGTCGTCAACAACTATAGTTTCTGCAATGAGCGGGTGATTCTGAAGCGCCGACAACACTCCGCCGATGCGGCCCGCTTCGTTATGCGCGCAGATGATGCAGGAAATCCGTTTCATGTTTGTAAATACGTTTACGTCCTCGGGTCGGATTCAAGCCATTCCTCCTTCTTTGCAGCCTGCCGTTCAAACCATCGGGCGTTACGGATATACTTCGCATTTTCTTTCGGGAAAAGGCGATAGTGGGGAAGTTTTTCAAGCCATTGGTCGATAAACCACATATCGCCCTCTGCCGTCACCCAGTCAGAACCGAGTTTTTTCAAGTTCAAGGGCT
>CAZPUX010000132.1:0-2140 GCA_964589865.1 uncultured Candidatus Saccharibacteria bacterium
CCTTCAGCGGTCACCACGATGCAGACAAACGCGCGGAATTACCTCGCAACGACAAACAGCGACCTGAATGCTCTCCTCGCCGAAAAAAAGACGCTTGATTCCGCAAAACAGGCAATCACGTCGGCGCAAAATACGATTACCCTTCTCAAGGTCGGGAACACGGACGGCGCAAACCCTATAAGTTTGCAGATAGAAAAAAACAATATCACAACCGCGGAACAGAACTTGGCACAGCTGCAGCAAAACCTTGCGGATTGCACGGTATTCGCTCCGTTTGACGGCACGATTGCAAGCATCACAGCAGTGAGGGGCGACACCACGGGAGCCACGGTTGCAACCATCGTTACGAATCAAAAAATAGCTCAACTTTCATTAAATGAAGTCGACGCCGCAAAGATAGCGCTCGGCAATAAAGCAACTCTGACGTTTGATGCAATCGATACGCTGACGTTGACGGGTCAGGTTACGGAAATAGACGCAGTCGGCACGGTGTCCCAAGGCGTCGTATCCTATACGGTCAAAATAAACTTCGACAGCCAGGACGACCGTATCAAGTCCGGCATGACGGTAAACGCCGCAATTCAAACCGCAACTAAACAGGACGTTCTCATAGCCCCCCCGAGCGCGGTGAAAACGACAAACGGTGTGACAACCGTTCAGGTCTTCACACAGGCACTAACGGAAACAGGAGGAACGCAAGGCATAGTTTCGACAAAACCCCCGCAATCGGTCGAGGTTGAAATCGGACTTTCCGATGATACGAATGTTGAAATAATCTCGGGCTTGAGCGAAGGGCAGCAAATAGTAACCCGCACCGTAACCCAAAGCTCGACGAAAGCTCCTGCGACATCGGCAACAACCAGCGGCAGAAACGGAGGATTCGGAGGCGGAGGCGCGGTACGCATTCCGTAACTCCGTATGATTGAAATAAAAGACATAATAAAAACGTACGGTTCTGGGGACACGGCATTTCAAGCGCTCAAGGGCGTTACATTCACAATCGAAGAAGGCGAATTCGTTGCGATTATGGGGCCATCGGGTTCCGGAAAATCGACCTTAATGCACATCTTGGGATGCCTCGACACACCCACATCGGGAACGTATATGCTCGACAGCAAGGACGTTTCAAAAATGAACGACGAGGAGCTTGCCGATATACGAAAAGATAAAATCGGTTTCGTGTTCCAGGCTTTCAATCTCCTCCCCCGTACGAGCGTTCTCAGAAACGTAATGCTTCCGTTGGTATACGCGGGTGTTGAGGAAACCGAACGCGTGACGCGCGCAAAAGAAGCTTTGCGTGCGGCGGGTCTTGATGAAACGCACTTTGAACATTTATCAAACCAGCTTTCAGGCGGTCAAATCCAACGCGTCGCGATTGCGCGCGCCTTGGTGAACGAACCGTCTCTCATTCTTGCGGACGAACCGACCGGAAACCTGGACACAAAAACCGGAGAAGTCGTTTTGGGCACGTTTCAAAAATTAAACCGTGAACACGGGCGCACGGTTATACTCATTACGCACGAACATGATGTAGCACTTCATGCGGAGCGCATTATCACCCTCAGGGACGGTGCGATACTTTCTGACACAAAACAACACACGCAGAAAAAAATAAAAATTTCATGACTATCAAAGACACCCTTCAGGAAACCTACACCGCACTCTCCGCGAACAAAGTGCGTTCGGGATTGACGATTCTCGGCATTGTTATCGGCATTTCTTCCGTGATTGCGCTTGTCGCAATCGGCACCGGCGCCTCAAATTCGATTTCCTCCAGCATTCAGTCCTTGGGTTCGAACCTGATTCAGATAACTCCCGGCGCTCAGCGCGGACAGGGATTTCAGGCAAGCGCAGGCCGCGGAGGAGCTAAAACACTAACCATTGCCGATGCGGATGCGATTCAAGCACAGGTAGCAGATGTCGTGGCCGTCGATTCGGAGGTATCGGGCAGGTATCAAATCACCGCAAAAGGCACAAACACCAACACGTCCGTCACCGGGGTTACTTCTGCATACCCGCAAATCAGGAATCTCGAGCTTGACGAAGGCGTCTTTATCTCGGACGCTCAAAATCAGTCCGGCGCAAAAGTCGCGGTATTAGGGCCCACAACGCGCGACGATTTGTTCGGAGTGGACGCAAC
>CAZPUX010000133.1:0-2122 GCA_964589865.1 uncultured Candidatus Saccharibacteria bacterium
GCGCCGGTGTCTGCCGATTGCAAATCGGTGCGCCTCGGCATTCGCAAGCAGTATCGACGATTCGTGCGTGTGGGCGTATGTGGGAGAGCCGAGAATTTGCTTGGGTCTATGGCGTTCGTCTTTTACCACAGCGACAACTTCCGCATCGATTTTTGCATATTTCAGATACTGTTTCGCAAGTTTTAAATGCGTTGCACCTCCGTCAATCACCGCAAGCTTTGGGAACGCCCACTCGGGATGTTTCGCCCGGCGTTCAATAATTTCCGCAAGCGCCGCATAATCATCCCCTGCTTTTGCTTTGCGAATCGTAAACGTGCGATATTCGGCCGGAATGGCAACACCATCTATAACGACCGTCATCACTCCCCGCGGTTCTGCGCCGCGTATATGCGCAGTGTCATATGCTTCAATACGAAACTCAGCCGAATCCGGTGTTTTTAATTCTTCTTTAATCAGCGTGATGTCGCGAATGTGATTGAGGGCAAACACTTGGCGCTTCAAAATATCCGCATCTTCAAACCGTTCCTCCTTGGCGGCGCCTTTCATTTCTTTCTCCAGTGATTTTACGAGTGCGGTTTTTTTTCCTTCAAAGAGCGTTACCAGGTATTTCACTGTCTTTTTATATTCTTCTTCATCCAGTTCCCGCGGATACAAACCGATAGATTGATTGAAACGAAGCGTCTTTGCCTGTGCGGGCGAGAGTTTGCCGTCCACCACGAATCCGGTATCGAAAAACGGAAATATCTTACGCACTATCTTCAACGCCTCTTTCAATTGCGCCCCGCTCATAAACGGTCCGAACAGGTGTTTGATGAGCTTCGGTGAAAATGATGCGGATAGTTCCCGCTCGCGCACAATCACAAAACGCGGGAATGTTTCGTTGGTAACCACCAGATACGAAAAGCTTTTATTGTCCTTGAGGTCGGTATTCCCCGGCGGCAAAAATTCCTTTATTCGTTTTGCTTCAAGAATAAGAGCCTCTAAAACTGAATCAGTTTCTTCCCAGGCTAAACTAACGGCGTCCGAAACAATTTTTGCAATCAGCGGGCTTCTGATTTCTGCAATATCAGGAGCAAAATAGCTTTTTACCCTGTCGCGGAGCGACGTCGCCTTTCCGACATACAAAACTTCCTTTCCTTTTCCAAGGAATTTGTACACCCCCGGATTATCGGGGACTTTTTTGAAATCTATATCTTTCCTTTCCACTGGCGAACTATAACAAAAATCACTAAAACACGTAGCGCTTCATAGAGTCGCGATCTATCTTCTTATTTTGAAAATCATTAGTAATTTCAAGCGCTCGCTCCTGCGCAAGCTCTTTGCTCATCCAGCCATTTGATAATTTTCTTTTTATCCGGGCAATCGCCTCTGCACGAGTCAAACAGTATTGACGCGATTTAGAATTCAGAATAAGCGGGAAGCCTTTTTCCCTTTCATGTGGCATAGCGTTTCATCGTACGCGGAACATATTGAAGACTTAATGAAGAGAAAATCGATACACGCAAAACAATCCGAAAAGCGGGCTCGTGCGAGTTTTAAAATTAGTCGGTCAAAAATTGACCAACGTAACGCTCGAGTTCCTGCTTGTCGATAACGCCGTTTAAAAAGTCCCGGGCTTTTTGTCGGGCAGTCTTTCGCGCCTCTTTTGATTTCACACCCGAAGAACGCATCAGGTTTTCTCTTATTAAATCAACAACGGTATCAAAATCAGGCCTGCCATATGCCCCTTTCGCGGTCGACATCTTGGGAAATACTATTTCCGAGCTTTCTGTCATAGGTTCACTACTCTAGGACTTTTTTCAGATACTGTCCAGTGTACGAGCCTTTTGTGCGAGCCACTTCCTCAGGAGTGCCTTTTGCAACAATTTTCCCGCCGTTTACCCCGCCCTCGGGACCGATATCGATTAAAAAGTCCGCGGATTTAATTAAATCCATGTTGTGCTCTATAACCACAACGGTGTTGCCCTTATCAACCAAACTTTGAAGTATTTCAATCAATTTCTTCACGTCTTCGTAGTGAAGGCCGATAGTCGGTTCGTCCAAAAGGTAAATGGTTTTCTCAGTGTGCCGGCGATACAATTCCGATGAAATTTTTACCCGCTGTGCTTCCCCGCCTGAAAGC
>CAZPUX010000134.1:0-2119 GCA_964589865.1 uncultured Candidatus Saccharibacteria bacterium
GCCTAGGCGGAATTTTTAGTTTCCTCGGGTTCTTTTGTTTCGGTTGGTTCGTCGATAACTTTTGAAATTGCTTTGGCTCCGAGAATTTCCCAGACTTTTTCGCGCGTTACAAGGTTTCGAACGTAGCGGTGTGCGGTTTCATGCTCCACTCCTTGCGATTGAAGCGCGTGCGCAAGGCGGTCTTCTTCTTTTTCGTCAGGTTTGATTTCTTCTGCGCGCGCGATTTGTGCAAAAATTAAATCCAAAGCAACGCGTTTTTCCGCAGGCACCCGCAACTCTTCGCGAATCTGCTCTTCGGTTTTACCGGTCTGTTTCAGGTAATCATTGAAAGGAAAGCCTTGGCCCGCGACGTCTTTTTTGGTTGCCTCCAAGAGATGCATCGCTTCCTCGCCAATCATGAGGCTCGGAATATCGCAGGCGCCATTGGAAATTAAAGCTTCCGCTATTGCACCGCGTTTTTTCTGGAGTTCCCGTTCTGCAACCGCACGCTCTGCTTCTCCGCTCAGGAAAAATTCAAATGCGGTTGCGTTTTCAAAACCGACTTTTTTTGCTTCCTCATCCGTCAAGGGTCCTTCGCCGGTTGACTGTGCCATTGCGCGGGCTTGGGCGCGGAGCGCATTCATTGCGGTTTCTTTTTCCTTTTCTTCATCGATTTTCTGCACCTTGTCTGCAGCCTTTTTTGCGGTTTCTTTATAGCCGTCAATTGAACAGGTGGGCGCCACAACAGCAACGATTTCAAATGGCACATCGGAATCAATGTCTGAAACGCCTAAGGACGCGCCAACAGGCATAATCGGCATTACTTCGTGCTCCTTAAGGATTGATTCAATTTCATTTCGCAAGGCCGATTCCGCGGATTCCCTCCAGAGCGCTTTTTCGCCGACGTGTTCGCGGACTTTCGCTACAGGGACTTTGCCTTTCCTAAAGCCCGGCATTTCTATTTCTTTTTGGATGTTTGCGAGTGTTTTTTCGGTATGTGCTGCGATTGTGTCTTTTGGCAGGATTCCCTTGAGGGAAACTTCAGCGTTCTTTTTCTTATCCTTTTTTATTTGCATGGTCCGTGTATCGTACCCGATTTTTGAAAAAACAAAAGCCCGCATTGGCGGGCTTTTGAAGAATAACGGAACGTTCGTTATTGACTCGAAGAGTTCACGTTGCTTACGGCGGCATCCATACCGCCAAGATCGGTTGCGTTTGCATCCGCCTGAATCGAATTCAAATCATCAGCGGAGCTTTGATTCATTGCCGCCTGCACATCGGGGTCAGTAGAATTTTGCGCGTCCTGCGTCGTCGGCATTGTGTCAGGAGTTTGTGCGCCTCCGCCGGTCATCGCGTAGTAGATACCGCCAAGCGCCAGAAGCGCGATGATGACGACAATTGCAATGACCGAACTCATATTCCCTCCCTTTTTCGGCATGTTCATCGAGCCGCCAGGCATGGGAGGAACAGGGGTCGTATTCGGAGCCGGATTTTGATTCATTTGGTCCATAGTGTTTTTGAAGTTGTTAACCTTTATTTATCGCTTTGTTCTACTGCGGCAGAGGTGTTCAAACCGGCTGCTACCGCCGCATCTTTGAGTTTTTTAACCGCGCTCCGTATCGCCTCGTTTGCGTTTTTTATGTGCGTACGTGCGGATTCAAGCACCGGCTTCGCATCGTTGACGCTTTGCACTGCGGCTGCCAATGAGCTCGCGTTCAATATAACGGCCGCGCTGGTTTTCAGGCTTTCAAGATCGGATTTCGCGGCGTCAAGCTCAGTTTTAGCGGTTGCCAAATCAACCCGTGCATCGGCTGTTGCTACGCCCTGAGCATCCAGTTTGTCTGCGCGGGATTCGATGCGGTCGATAAGCTTATTCAGTCGGTTTATATTCGCCACCATCAGCAAGCCTGCGCGTTTCAGTGCAATCTTCAGAGCGTCATGGCGCAAATCTCGTGCCGCGCCTTTTACTCCCTGGCGCGCGTCTTTCATCTCCTCGGGCGTTGAGCTGCCGTTTCGTGCATCTTTCAAATCTCCGCGGGCATCTTTTAAATTCTGTCGGTCGTCTTTAATTTCTCCCCGGGCCTGCATTATGTTATTGAGAATCGGATGTAAAAGCGGTTTTGGAGGCGGAGGAGTCCCT
>CAZPUX010000135.1:0-2112 GCA_964589865.1 uncultured Candidatus Saccharibacteria bacterium
TTCCGATAAAATGATTATCGACCTTCGCGGAAATCCAGGAGGGTACCTTGAGGTGGCTGTTGATATGGCAAGCTGGTTTTTGCCCGTCGGTAAACCCGTGGTGACGACCGATTATTCGGGTAAACAGCCAAATGACGTAGCGCGAAGCCGAGGATATGACGTGTTTACTGACAAACTAAAACTTGCGATTCTTATCGACGGCGGTTCAGCCTCAGCCTCGGAAATATTTGCCGGCGCGCTTCACGATTACGGCAGGGCAACCTTAGTCGGGGATAAATCATTCGGCAAAGGTTCCGTTCAACAGCTTTTTGACGTAACGGATAAAAGCTCATTGAAAATCACTATCGCCAGGTGGCTCACTCCGAACGGCACGTCGATTTCCCACAAAGGTATTGAGCCCGACATAAAAGCTCCGCTTTCAAAAGACGACATCGCGAAGAAATACGATTCTCAAATGGAACGCGCCGCGCAGTTCCTTCTAACCGGAAAATAAAAAAACGCCCCTGAGGGCGTTTTTTCTTGTTGAGATTATTCTGAAGGGTTGTGTATTCCTCGAATTTTATCCATCACTCTCCAAAAGCGGTTAGTCGCTGCAGAAGTACCTTGGCGCCTGTATGACACGTATCCTTCGGGGATAGTTTCGTCTCGTGCAATAACACGCAAAGCGCCTGGAGCGTCGACAACGGCATCATATCTTCCGCCTGCTACCTCAATTGTATTTTGGGTAAGACCTTCCTGCGCAGCGATACTTTCTTCAAGCGCCTCTTCCTTTGCCGTGTTTATTCCTTCAACCGAATACCAGTCCCTGTATGAGTGTATTACGCCCGGGCCGTTATCAAGCGAAAGCTCGGGACTATAGTCGCGTCCGGTATTTGTTTGTGCTTCGGCAGAAAGCGGAGTTGCCGCCGCTGCCATAAGCGCTATCGCTGCAAGCGGCCCTCTTTTAATCCATCTGTTTGCTTCTCCCATATTCAATAAAGTTACCTAGTGTTTCTCTGATGGAAAATAACAATATTGCTTCTCTTTGTCAAATTCACCCAATTAAATGATTTTTCTGGGATAGCCGATGGCGTGCGTTTCCCCCTCTCGACCGATTTCCTTGGTTGTTTCGCCTTTTTCTTCAAAACGAAAGGCGCAATGGACGCAGGAATTGGTATACAGAGGGGTTTCGTTCCCGCATCGCGGGCAAACTGGAGAGTGCGTCATGTTGGGGGTATTATACAGAAACCAATATGCAAGTCATTCTTTTGACGGACGTAAAGAAAGTGGGTCAGCGGGGGAGTGTGGTAACCGTCGCAGACGGTTACGCGATGAACGTGCTGTTTCCAAAAAAGCTGGCGTCGCCCGCCACTCCCGAAAACCTGAAGAAAGTTGAGCGGGAAGCGCTTGCGGCGAAAGGGAAACGCGATATGAGCGAGGCTCTGGCAATAAAGGCGCTTGATGAGGTTAGAGGAAAAACCCTTTTGATGAAGGTGAAGGCAAATGATACGGGCGGACTATTTCAGGCGATTCACGAGAAACAGATTCTTGAAGCGATTGAAAAAATGAGTTCTATTTCTTTGCCTGAATCCGCAATAACGCTATCGGAGGCGATAAAAAAAACCGGTACGTATGAGGTTCCGGTTTCGCTTCACGGGCATTCCGTGAAGGTAGTGTTGGAGGTTGCGAAGGGCTAATTTCTTTTTCGCGTAACCAGTATCGGATCTACGGCGTAGATTGCCCAATGGTCAAACCGGAGGGTGTAGCGCCCCTTATGGTCTACATCGGAAACGAGCCATTCCATTCCATAAGCTTCAACGGGCTCGTCTTTGTCGTAACGCTCTTGCGGTTGTTGTGCTTCGTAACGCATATATTATATTTTTTATTTTTAATAACGCGTCCCTAGATGCCGTACGCAACTTTGTTTGATTACATGAATAAAAACCGAAACGTATTGGGTTTCGGCCGGAGGGCTCTTTGCCGGTAGATTTAATGTATAGCTATAGGAACAGATTGTCCCCGCGGTACTTTTGGTCTTGCTTTCTCAATAAGCGTTATCTGCGTCAGTTTAACGTCTTCAAAAATTGCCGTAACCATTTTGTTCATCGTGCCTACACGAAAAACCGGTTGACC
>CAZPUX010000136.1:0-2062 GCA_964589865.1 uncultured Candidatus Saccharibacteria bacterium
GCCCGTGCCTTTTTTCAGCTTTTTCCCGATGACAAACGAAGGAATTTTCTTCCCGACAATCCTCCTCGTAGAAAGTATGCTTTTCTTCCGATTCATAAGACTCCGTATATCAAGCACTCTAGCATCAGCAGCTTTATGCGGCAGCCCCGTAAGCGCGTTCAAAAATTCAGGGAACGTATGGGAAACCAGAACATCCGCAGTGGCAAGAGCAGCGCGCTTTGCGGACGCGCTTTCATCTTCGGTTCGGACCAGTGCTTTTGCGTGGCCGAATTGCACATGCTCATCAAACGCATCGTCAATAACGCCGGCAATATAGGCAAGCATCGGTTTTTTCAACTTCCCTGATTTCTTCATCGCGATTATTTCATACTCATCCGCTCCGCCAAGTTCGCCAAAATACACAATCGCTTTTGTCGCAGGGTCCGATTCCGCAAATGCAAGAACCTGTGTGAGCGAAGTAATCGGAAAACGGTCTCCGCCGATAGAGGCGGCGAAAGAAACGCGGTGGCCGGAATCTACTACAGCGCGGATAAGTTCGTTCGTCATTCCCCCAGAGGTGGAAACAACGGCAACGGCTCCGGGGGTCGTTAATGCGCCTGCCTGAATTTGCTCCGGGTCAGTACCGCCAACCGCCCCGAGCTTGAGAAAGCCGGGAACCAAAAATCCCACGCCCGACGGTCCGAAAATGGCATACCGTTTTCCGTAGCGTCGTACCAGTTCCGTTGCGTGTTTCTCCGGAACGTTTTCCGCAAAAATGTGCGCGCCGTGCGCTTCAGGGAAACGCTCAAAAAATTGCACCGTCGTATCGTATGCACGGCGCCCTGACTGAAGCACCAAGGCGAAGGACACTCCGCGGGAGATGCCGTGCGGTACAGAGTCCGCCGAAGGAAAGCACGGGATTAAAATTTCTTTCTCGCCGAAAAAATATTTTTGCGCTTTGCGGTTCCCTGCCACAATTCCTATGATTGACGGACGGATTTTTCCGGACAGAAAATCAAAATCAAGAATCGATTGGATAATCGGGGTGTGGATTCCTAAGGCAAGGATGCGGGGCTCGCTGTTCCTGATGTCGCGAAGTATATTCATGAGCGAACGTACGCCAGCGCTTCAGTCATCGCCAGCGTTAGTATTGATTCTGAACCGTGTACCGAACCGAACAGGCGCTCGGCTTCTAGAAATTCCTTCATTGCCCGAAGTCCCGCACGTTCATTCGGACCGCCGCGGCGCACAAAAACTTTAACTCCGGCTTTTCTTAATTCAGGCGCGTGTTCCGAAAGCGCATCAATGACGCCGAGGAAGGTGCTGTGTATATCGGTAAAATTCGCCACTCCTCCCGCTATGACGAGTGCTTTTCTTTTGGCGCGCGAATTCAATAACAGGCGCACTATCTGCCGCGCGTACAAATGCGTTTCCGCGCGAGTGGGACCTCCGCTGTATTCGCCGTAATTGCCAAGCAGTTTCCCCATACCCTCTACTTCAGCTTCGTCTGCGATAACAATGGAGCCTCCTCCGCCCGAAAGCAGAAGAAAAAGCGGGGCGTTTTGATTAAGAACCGTAAGCTTCAGTGATGCGGGCGTTGTTTGCGATAACTCCAGCACGGCTTTTTCCGCCTGGTGTTTTGCCTTTGATTCAACAATATCTTTTTCGCCCCATGCATCCTCAAGAAAATACATACCCGTACCGTCAACAAGAAGCGCCGCGTCCAAAAGATGCACCGCTTTGTTTTTAACTATGAACGGATTTATTTCAAGAAACGCAAAAAAATATAAGTCGAAAACGCGTAGCGCATTTTTTAAAAATGCTTCCGGAATACCAAAACGCTTCGCGCATGTTTCCGCATCTTTTTCAGAAACAATAACCGCGCCCGAAAAAGAATATTCTACCCCTTTTTGGTGTCTTTCGAGCAGTTCGTACCACCAGGGGGGTTGCGGGAAGAGCCGAACACCCGCAGGCGCCGACCGCGCCCCCATCTTAATAAGGTGACCAATATTTCACTTGTTCCGGCAGCAGCTTCAGAGGACCAAGGAGCCGTGGCGAGAGAAGTAAACTGCACGAAAGGCGG
>CAZPUX010000137.1:0-2057 GCA_964589865.1 uncultured Candidatus Saccharibacteria bacterium
ATTCAGAAACGAACTCCGCGCAAAGTCCGGCATCATGCGCGGCCGCGAATTTACGATGAAGGATTTTTACTCGTTCAACAGAACAGAAGCGGAGTTGGACCTGTTTTATGAAGACGCAGGCGTTGCGTATGAAAACGTGTTTCGAAGAGCGGGCCTGGGGGAGTGGACCTATCTGACGTTTGCTTCAGGCGGGGTGTTTTCCAAATTCAGCCATGAATTTCAATGCGTTTCGACCGCCGGCGAGGACACTATTTATATAGATTCCGACAAGCGGATTGCGGTTAACCAGGAGGTTTTGACCGAGGAAGTGCTGGAAGAGCTTTCGCTTGAACGCAACAAACTCGTCGAGGCAAAATCAATTGAAGTCGGCAACATCTTCAAACTCGGGACTAAGTATTCGGCAGCCTTGGGACTTACCTATAAAGATGAAAGCGGAAAAGATAACCCGGTCGTTATGGGTTCTTACGGCATCGGTGTGGGGCGATTGATGGGAACGATTGTGGAAGTGTTATGCGACGACAAAGGAATCGTGTGGCCAGAATCGGTTGCTCCGTTTAAGGTGCACCTGGTTGAACTTTCGCAAGGCGATGAAGCGATAAAGAATGCTGCGGACAAATTGTACGAAGATTTGAAAACCGCCGGCGTTGAAGTGCTGTATGACGACCGCGGTATGCGCGCAGGAGAAAAATTCGCCGATTCCGATTTACTAGGCATCCCGTACCGCGTGGTTATCGGCAAGCATTCAACCGAAAGCGAAATAGAAGTAGTTCGAAGAAAAGACGGCAAGAAGTCCCTGATGAATCGCGCAAAAATCCTCTCCGCCATCCATGAAGTTTAAAATACCGAAAAGCATTACCGAGCGCTTTTCGCGCGAGATTGGCATCGACCTCGGCACCGCAAACACCCTGGTGTATTTGAAGGGAAAGGGCATTGTGATTACGGAGCCTTCCGTGGTTGCGCTGAATCAGAAAACCGGGCAGGTGGTTGCCGTGGGACGCGAAGCAAAGGATATGCTCGGCAGAACTCCCGCGCACATCATTGCGGTCCGTCCGTTGGTTGAAGGGGTGATATCGGATTTCGAAGTAACGGAAGAAATGCTGAAGTACCTCATCAACAAAGCGCAGGGCGATAAAGTACCCTTAGGTCCGCGTGTTGTTATCGGCGTGCCTTCAGGCATCACAAACGTTGAAATCCGCGCAGTCAGGGACGCAGCAAAAAATGCGGGCGCACGCGAAGTGCTGATTATTGAAGAGCCGATGGCTGCGGCTTTGGGTGCGAAACTTCCCGTGCATGAACCAATCGGCACCATGCTCGTTGATATCGGCGGAGGAACAACCGATATAGCGCTCATTTCTTTGGGCGGCGTGGTGCGCGCGAAAAACGTGCGGATTGCAGGCGACATGCTGAACGCGGATATTTCTGCATACATCAGAAGCGAGTTTAAAATTTTGATAGGAGAGCGCACGGCGGAAGATGTTAAGGTTGCCGTCGGCAGCGTTATGAAGCCTGCGGTCGCGCTTCAAACAACGATTCGCGGACGCGATTTAGTAACCGGTTTGCCCCGCGAAATTGTAATAACCGATGCCGATGTACGCGAAGCTATTTCAAGCTCGATTGTGTCGATTGTTGAAGCCGTGAAGGAGGTTATTGAAACGGCGCCTCCTGAAGTAGTGGCGGACGTCATGAGAACCGGCATTTACGTAACCGGGGGAGGAGCGCTCCTGCGGGGATTGCCTGAACTCTTGGCATTTGAGCTCAAAGTGCCGATTCACGTGGTTGAGGACCCCTTGACGACGGTTGTGCGGGGTACAGCGCTGGTGCTTGAAGACACGGACAAATATAAGGCAATTCTTATAGACGATGATGATGGGTCAATCGCGAGCTTCTAAATTGCCGCAGGCTCGACTTGCGCTTGCGGCACTCTTGTTTTTAGGGGTTATTTTTTTCGGTACGCCCTTGAAAAGCGCGGTTCGGGGATTTTTCGCCGGCATTATCGCTCCGCGGATTTTGAGCGGCCCCTATGACGGGTTAACGCGCGCGGAACTTTTGGAAAAACT
>CAZPUX010000138.1:0-2051 GCA_964589865.1 uncultured Candidatus Saccharibacteria bacterium
TGCCGTTCAGCTCGTAATAAAAGCCATCCTGAGGCGTCGTTCCTGAAACGGTAATTGTTTCAGTGTTCACCGCGTCATTCGCACGAGGAGAAAGAACCGTGGGTTTCGGCGGGGCATCGATACCAACCGCAAATGTGGAGCCGCTCACAATCGTCATACCGCTATTCCCCGCCAAATCTACGCCGGTAACAGAAATTTTTGCGGCGCCATCCTGATTCGGAACTATCTTATATGTGCCTTCATAGTGACTCCCCTTTCCGGCAACCGGAACGACGACCGCACTTCCGCCCTTTTGGGTCACTGTTACTTTCGGAGACTCTTTCAAATCCTTCGAGGCGTCTATGCTGATTGTTACATCATGAGCGCGAGTTACCGGCGGATTGCTTTTAACAGTAAACACCGGTGCATCAAAATCAACAGTAAAGAAATCTGAAACGTCTTCTGCAATGTTTGTAGTAGCGTCAATTGCTTCTGCAACGATGCGGTAAAAGACGCCGACCACTAAATCTTTTATATTCCACGCATAGGAGCCGACTGCAGGCAAACCGTTTGCAATCAATGTTCTGTCCGTGTCGGGAATCACTCCATGGTTCCACTCCGCAATCGAATCGGAATAATAGAGAGCAACAGGATTATCAGAAAGTCCTAAAAGTGCTCGTTCATCTGCATTCCCATTATTATTTCTGTCCGTGGCGCTGTAGGTAATGAGCCCCGCGTGAGAAAAAATGGTTCCCGATTTTGGCCATGAAATATGAATATCCGGCGCGGAAGATGTAAGTCCGGAATTTGAAGTATCATCGTCGACGCTAAAACTAACTTCAGCCACAAAATTGCCAGCGCCGTTCGCGGCACAAAAGCTATAGTCATTCCCCAGGCAGTTTGCGTCGGTAAATTCGATTATTTTGTAGGCATGTTTTTTCAAACTATGAAATGACATCACTGCGGGACTCCCGCAGTGCGATAAATCGACATATCCGCCGCTTGCAACAACACCGTCAATTCCTTCTGTAACATCATAAATCTCAAACCAGTCGTTCGAGGGAGCGCTGCAAAAAACAGAAACGGACTCATTGGGTATATATTTAGTTTTATCGGTCATAAGGATTCCGGACTGGCCAGTATCTCCGCCCCCGCCGCTGCCGCTCTCTCCGGAAGAAACGTCGCCAAAAGTGAAAGGAAATTCGTTTAAAAATTCTGGAATTGCTTTACATTCTTCGTAGTTTAAAGCTTCGCATTTCGCCGGAGCTGAAAGCTCGAGAACCGAATAATGCCCGGAATCCAAGGCGGTTCCGGTGACTCCGTTCAAATCAAGACCTGCGTCGGTATATCCAAGAGCAAAGATAAACGTATCGGAATCGAGATTATAGAGCGCGATAGGAGCGTTTCCTTGTTGAGTGAGTACTTGCTCGTCGAGTGCGTATGTTGTTTTATTCAGCGTTACCGCGTGAACATTCAGCGGGAGAATGAGAAAGACAATTAGAAAAATCACCGACAGGAGGAAGACGTATTTATTTTCCGTATTCTGAATTAATTTTGTCATAGACGAATTTTGACGTCTCGGAAAGCGCCTTCAGCAAGGTCTGTGTGTCCTCACCCCTGGTCATAATGCACAACAGGTACGGATGCTTCGGATAATAGACGATTCCGCAGTCGTGAAGCTGCTGGGGACCGTTATCAAATTTTCGCTCGCCGAATTTATGCGCGACCGTAATATTCTGCGGAACGCCGGCGCGAATACCTCCGTCAAAAGCGCTTTGGGACAGAAGCGTCAGTGCTTCTTCAGAATGAGCGCGGGAAAGGAAGGAAGCGTTGAAAAGAATTCTGAAGAAAATACTGTACTGGCGAACGGTCAGTTCCGCCGAAGGGCTGGAAAGCACGTCCGGGTCAACGCCGAGCAAAGAATACAAATCGAGCTGTTCTTTCACCGGCATGTCTTCATACAGAAGCACCATTGCCTGATTGTCGGAATATTTAATCATGCGCTCTATCAGCTCTAGGACTGTGTACGTTTTGCCGAGCTGAATGTTCTCTTGGGCAGGAACCTCCTGCTG
>CAZPUX010000139.1:0-1972 GCA_964589865.1 uncultured Candidatus Saccharibacteria bacterium
TATGCCGGTTGAAATGACTCTCCGCGACTTTTCAAAAATATTGGATGAGGCGGGCGAATCGACCGTTATCAACCTGTCGGTTGACGGCGAGGCGCACAACGTTTTGATTCACGATGTTGATTTTGACCCGGTGACGAACATTCCGAGACACGCTGATTTTTACGCAATCGTGAAAGGACAAAAGGTGAAAGTGCACGTCCAGCTTGAGTTCACCGGCGAATCATTGGCGGTTAAAACCATGGGAGCAAACTTGGTGAAAGCGCTTCACGAACTTGAAGTTGAAGCCGACCCGATGAACCTTCCGCACGAAATCGTCGCAGATATCTCCGTTCTTGATGAATTGAACAAACAGATTCTTGCAGGCGACCTGAAACTTCCTGAAGGAGTGGCGCTCGTTACGAAACCCGGAGAAGTGGTTGCAACGGCAGTTCCTGCAGTTGAAGAAAAACTTGATGAGCCTGTAGCAGGTCCCGATATGACCGAAATCGGTATTTCTGAAGACCGCGGCAAGGCAGCTGAAGAAGGAGAAGCGCCTGCTGCGGAGGAGGCAAAATAGTTTCCCGTAAGATTTACGTTTTTGAATCGGTATAATAAGGATGTGGCAACACGTCCTTTTTTCTTAGTATCGATTCTGTGCGCGCTCGTACTCGCATTTCCTGCGGGCACCGTCCGTGCCGAAGCAACTTCGGCGGATGTTGCCGCGCACCGCGCACAGCTTCAAACTCAGCTTGACCAACTGGAGAAAGAAATCGCCGACCAGACGACGATTCTCAAAGGTAAGCAGACGGAACGGCAGTCCTTGGAGCGCGACATTGCGATTCTTGATGCGCAGATTGCAAAAGCAAGGCTTTCAATCAAAGCCCGGGATTTGACGATTCAATCGCTTTCAAGCGACATCAGCGACAAAAACAGCACGATTAACGCGCTCGACGATAAATTGACGCGCGAGCGCCAATCCTTGGCGGAGATTTTTCGGAAAACAAATGAAATAGACGACTCCACTGTCATTGAATTCCTTCTCTCATCGCAGAACGTTTCTACGTTTTTTGAAGACCTGGATTCATTCGCGGCGATAAAAGCAAATCTGCAGAAATCTTTTTCGGATATCGCAGACACGAAAGTTTCGACTACGGAAGCGAAAACTGCGCTTGAAACGCGAAAGACGGAGGAAGAGCAATTGCGGGGTCTCCAGGTACTTGAACAGCAGAAAATTGTGAATCAGCAGAAAGAACGGTATGGCATTCTGAACGCCACGAAAGGCGAAGAAGCGGTGTATCAAAATATCATCAAAGCGAAACAAAAAAACGCGGCGCAAATCAGGTCTGAATTATTTACCCTCCGCGATTCGGCGGCGATTCCGTTCGGCACCGCGCTTGATTTGGCGAATTTCGCTCAACAAAAAACCGGCGTGCGCGCGGCTTTGATTCTAGGGGTCTTAAAACAGGAAACCGATTTAGGGCAGAACTTGGGCAGGGGCAATTATCTGACCGACATGCACCCGACGCGCGACGTTCCTGTGTTTTTGAAAATCACCGAAGTACTGGGATATGACCCTGTTAAAATGCCCGTCTCAAAACAGCCCGGATACGGCTGGGGGGGAGCCATGGGGCCGGGGCAATTTATTCCTTCGACGTGGGCATGCTATGGCGGATTCGTGAACGCGAATAATAAATGCGGAACGCCGTACGCGGGTCCGTGGTCGTATGTTGAAAGTAAAGACATCATTCGAAGAGCAACCGGCAAAGCAACGCCCTCTGACCCGTGGGATACGAAAGATTCAATTATGGCAACGGCGCTTTTGATGAAAGAAAACGGCGCTGCGGCTGGAACGCCCGCGGCGGAACGGTTGGCGGCATTGCGGTATTTCGCCGGGTACGGAAATGCCAATAAGCCCGCGTATGCATTTTACGGCGACGGGGTAATGGAATACGCAACGTTCTTCCAAAATCAGATAACCATTCTCGGCGGATAA
>CAZPUX010000140.1:0-1937 GCA_964589865.1 uncultured Candidatus Saccharibacteria bacterium
ACACAACGCCCAGCGTGTGGCGGTATTCATCGACACGCAGAACCTTTATCACAGCGCGAAGAATCTCTACAGGGCTCGCGTTAACTTTGCAAACGTTCTTAAGGAATCTTTGGCGGGACGAACCCTCATTCGCGCAGTCGCGTATGTGGTCACCACCGAATCGGGCGAGGAGAAAGCCTTTTTTGATGCACTCACGAAAATCGGCATTGAAACAAAAACAAAAGATTTGCAGATTTTTTACGGCGGAGCAAAAAAGGCCGACTGGGACGTGGGTATGGCGGTTGATGCGGTTAAACTCGCACACCGCTTGGACGCGGTCGTTCTTGCAACAGGCGACGGCGACTTCGTCCCGTTAGTTGAATACCTGAAAAACGGTCAAGGCGTACAGGTAGAAGTAATCGCATTCGGTAAATCCGCTTCGGCGCGCTTGAAAGAAGCGGCGGACGATTTTATCGATATGTCCGCGGAACCGAGAAAGTTCCTCATGGGTCAAACCAAAAACATCATCTCAATAGCGGCGGGGGCAATGGGTGCAGAGCCCGAACCGGAGCTCCCGCCTGACACGGAGGAGGGAAGCGAACCCCGCGTCGTCGGCGCTGATTAATTGACTAACGACACAAACGATTAACTGTATCTATACATACCACGGTTGTGCTATACTAGGTATAGCACAGAACGGAGAATCGGATATTGGCCGACACCTCTCCTGGACCGCCTTTCAAAAGGGCGGTTTTTTGTTATAGTCAGTAAGTTACTAACGGAGGTTCCCAGATACAGAGAGGGCAGAGGCCCGCCCTGAATTCTGCGAATCTCCATAATATAAGGAGGTTCATATGCAACAGAAATCATTCTCCGCACAAATTGGCGGAAAAACACTGACCGCAGAATTTACCGACCTTGCCGAGCAGGCAAGCGGTTCCGTTATCGTGCGCTTAGGCGACACTGCAATCCTCGTGACCGCGGTCATGGGATACAAAGATAAGGAGATGGATTATTTTCCGCTCTCGGTTGAATTTGAAGAACGTTTTTACGCAGCAGGAAGAATATTGGGTTCCCGATTCGTGCGCCGAGAAGGAAGACCGACGGATAGCGCGATTCTTTCCGGACGCATTATCGACAGAACGATTCGCCCATTGTTCAACAACAAAATGCGCAAGGACGTGCAGGTTGTCGCAACCGTACTTTCAATTTCAGAAGACGCTCCGGATGTTTTAGGAGTTATCGGCGCTTCGCTTGCACTCGGCACATCGCATATTCCTTGGAAAGGACCGGTGTCTGCGGTGCGTATCGGTAAAAGAAAAGGCTCCGACAGTTTTCTGGTGAACCCTTCGTACACCGAACGCGATGCGGAGGATATGGAATTGGATTTATTGGTGTGCGGGAAAGACGGCACTATCACCATGATTGAAGTCGGCTCAAAAGAAGTGCCTGAGAAGGTTTTGGAAACCGCATTTGCCGAAGCCTTGAAATACCTTGAGCAAATTCAAGCCTTTCAGCAAAAAGTTATTGCGGAAATCGGCAAAACCAAAAAAGAATTCAATCCGCCTGCCTTGAACCCTGCAATTGCAGAGATGTTTACAGAGTTCGAACCTGACTTTGAAGCTGCAATTTTCTCAGGCGTTGCCGGCAAAGAATCGATTCAAGCATTTAAGGACAGATTTTTGGCGAAAGTAAAAGAAACTCTGCCGGAGGAAATGAAGCCGGCGGATGATTTTCTTGAAAATGAAATCGAAAAATTGATGGACAAACACGCGATTGAAAATAAAAAACGAGTCGACGGAAGAAAATTGGACGAACTGCGTCCTCTATTTGCGAAGGCGGGGGGCGTTTCTCCGATTCTCCACGGCTCGGGCATTTTTTACCGCGGAGGAACCCACGTATTTTCCGCGCTCACTCTGGGCGGACCTGAAGATACGCAGATTATCGATTCAATCGAA
>CAZPUX010000141.1:0-1921 GCA_964589865.1 uncultured Candidatus Saccharibacteria bacterium
GGCTCAAAAGGACGGGCCGACATTGTACGTCTGAAGAGTTCGAAAATCGGCGTCCTGGGCGCGCTTGCTGCGCGCGTTTCGGGCGTTCCGAGGGTCATCTTCACCGCGCACGGATGGGCATTTAATGAAAGCCGGTCCGCGTTTGCAAAGTTTTTCTTTTGGATTGCCCATGCGTTCACGATGTTCCTGGTTGATTGCACAATTGCAAACTCCGAAGCTACCGCGAGGGACGCGCCGTTTCAATGGAAACTCGCAAAAATCCCGCTCGGCATCGAAGCGCCTGAATTTTTGGAAAAGAGCGAAGCACGCAAATTACTTGTCATACCAGAAGATAAAGTAATTATCGGTACTATCGCTGAACTCCACCGAAATAAAGGATTGGATGTGCTTATTAGCGCACTCCCGAATGTTCCGAACGTGCACGCGGTCATAATCGGTGGCGGAGAAGAAGGGCTGCCCCTGCGGGAACAGGCGCGAAAAAACAACACAGCGGACAGAATGACCTTCGCGGGGCACATTGATAACGCGGCAAAGTATCTGCATGCGTTTGATGTATTTGTACTCCCGTCCCGGACCGAGTCGTTCGGGTATGTTCTTCTTGAAGCGGGGTATGCCGGGCTTCCGATTGTGGCATCGCAAACCGGCGGGATTCCTGAACTCATTGAAAACGACCGCGATGGAATTTTGTTCAAGAAAGAAGATGCGCAGGCATTAGCGGAAGCGCTGAAAAAACTGACTGAAAATGCGCTGTTGCGGAAAGAATACGGCGAACACATGCGGCAGACGGCGGAACGTTATTCTCTTAAAAGTACGGTCGAGAAAACGCGCGCCGTGTACGGAGGCTAACTCATCCCACGCGTCACTAAGTATTTTGCTCTGAATGCTCACAAAATACCTGAGTAGCGTGGCCCCGTCTCGCCTGCCACAAAGCGGCATGGCTCCGACCCGTCCGTGTAAATAAAAACAAAGCGCAGGTTTTGTTTTTATTTCATGTACGCCCCGACCAGCTCATGACTCTCATCGTCGATTACCGTTCGGCTGTAATTTCTCATCGCGTTTACAATTCCCAAAAGCGCGTAGCCTGTTAACAGGTGCGAACCGCCGTAGCTCATAAACGGCAAGGTAAGGCCGGTGACCGGCAGTAATCCGATGTTCATACCGATATGAATGACGGTATGTATTCCAAACAGCGTTGCAACGCCAAGAGTAAACAAGGATTCAAAATTCGTCGCCCCTTCGCGCGCATTCTGCACGAGCCGATATAGCAGCATGGCGAACAGCAGAAGAAGAAGTATCGTGCCGACAAGACCCCACTCTTCGGCAAAAGCGGCAAAAATGAAATCGGTTTCATGCTCCGGCAAAAACTGAAGCCGGGACTGCGTTCCGTATCCGATTCCCTTACCGAAAATGCCGCCGGAACCAACCGCGACCGTTGATTGAAACGCGTTATAGCCGGCTCCGGAAATATCCGAAAGCGGATGCAGGAATGTGAGTATTCTGTCTTTTTGATATGGCTGAAACGCAAAAAACCACAGTGCGGAAAATGCAACGATTCCGATTGCAAACAGGGCAGCCAAATGCCGGAGCGGAATGCCGGCAATCAGCACCATTCCCATCCATACGCCTAAAATGACGACCGCAGAACCGAAGTCGGGCTGTAAAAACAAAAGCGCAAATATCGCAAACATATACGCACCGGAAACAATCAAGTGTCGAATCTGCGCGATTTCAATATGCCTGCGGGAAAAATATTTCGCCAACACAACGATGAGCGCGAATTTTGCCGGGTCGACCGGTTCAATCGTAAACGCTCCTAAATCGAACCAGCTTTGCGCACCGTTGAAGGCTTTTCCCAAGGCAAAAAGCATTGCAAGAAAAAATACAGCTACCGCATAAATTGAAATAACCACACCCGTTCTTC
>CAZPUX010000142.1:0-1898 GCA_964589865.1 uncultured Candidatus Saccharibacteria bacterium
ATTCGTGAAGAGTCGCAGGTGGGGAAGTCGCATGAGTACGCGTTTCCTTTTTGCTGTTTTTTCATGACAAACAGAACTCTGATGAATTTTTGTTATGATGACGTCATAGAACACGCGTTGACGTCCGAAAAAGAAACGCCCGAATTCAAAGCGGCGTGCCTCTCGTACACCGGACGCACTGAACTCCAATGTCGATAGATGTGAAAAACAGCGTAGTGCGCCTCCTTGCCGTCGGGCTTATTTTGGGAGCGGTGTTTTTGGCATTCGGCGCACTCCCGCCGAAAAATACAATCATACTTACGAGCGAAGGATTTTCTCCGCGCACTCTCACCATCCGCGCCGGAGAAACCGTTACCTTCACAAGCGAACGGGGAAAATATTTTTGGCCGGCATCAGACTTCCATCCCACCCACACGCTTTTCCCCGCGTTCGATTCAAAAAAACCGGTTGCGCCAAGCGATTCATGGTCGTTTACGTTCGAAAAACCGGGAACCTATCCGTTCCATGACCATTTAGCGGCGTATTTTTTCGGTATCATCAAAGTTGAAGATGCACACGGGAATGTGCCGGATGACTGCCAAGCGCTTGGCGGGAAAATGCTCTGCTGGCAAAACCGGATATTTCTCGCGCTTGCAGAAAACGGGGTGAGCGGAGCATATGACACGCTCGCGGATTTGTATCAGTCGGATTCGGAATTTTCAGTTCAGTGCCACGCACTTGCGCATAACACCGGCCTCGCGTCGTACCAGTTTTATCTTAAGGACCCTTCATTTATCTATTCGCCCAAAGCAGTTGCGTGCGCAGGGGGTTTTTACCACGGCTTTATGGAAGGGTATTTGGGCGCAACCGGAGATGTGAAGGGCGCGGCTGCGGTGTGCGATAAAATCGGCGAGACCTTGGGTACCAGTTCGTCGGACGCCAGACTCCAGTGCTACCACGGCATCGGGCACGGTTCGGTTGAAACCACGATTGCATCGACCGGCTCCTTCGGCAGCGAAGACGCATTCGTCAAAGATGCCTTGGCGCTGTGCGAACAGGCGTCAGGGGGTAAAAATGAGCGCTATCGTTGCTACTCTGGCGTCTTCAACGCCGTCTCGAATTTTTATATAAACAATGAATACGGACTGTCGTTTAAGAAAAATGACCCGCTCGCGCTCTGTGCAAAACAGAACACCGTTTACAAAGAACCCTGTTACGGGAACATGAACGGAGCAATTCTCTTTAAAGGAGGAATGGATTTAACGAAATCCGCGCAGTTTATATTTGCCATGCCCGAAACGGCATATCGAGCGTCCGCACTCGAGTATCTTGCGATGAATGATGCGCTCTATCACGAGCATGATGCCTCATTCGGGGAAAAAATCGGCGAATGCCACGCGTTTCCCGATGCCTACCGCGTTCCGTGCGTACGCGGTTTTATGCGCGGTCTTATTGAAGGCGGCGACCCAGGGCACGAAACTGCACAGGCAGAAGCGTTCTGTAAAGAACCCTCGCTCACGTCCGCTGAGCGCGGCGCATGCAGTGTAGTTTTGGGCGCGCTTAAAACTCAGAATTAATAGGGCTTCGCTTCGGCGCGCAGCGCTTCTATTGCGTCTTTGAGATTTTTCGGCAACACCGCAGTTCCGGTTGCAAGATTGTTTTTTTCTCCGGGGTCGTTTGCAAGGTCGTACCAATGCCACGTTTCCGTGCCGGTTTTTTTGTCGGTCTGAAAAAACAATTTTTCCGAACCGAGCCGTACGCCCAATGAATCCGGAGGAACGATTGCCCGGTCTGTTCCAGCGGCTCCCGCCGACTCCAAGGTCGGTGGGGCGGGCGCTTTCAGATTAAGGTAGGGAGGAATTCCGGTTACTAATGGTATGGTGCGCTCGCCCAAAGAAGACCCCAAAAGGAGAGGGATA
>CAZPUX010000143.1:0-1896 GCA_964589865.1 uncultured Candidatus Saccharibacteria bacterium
GAAAAGAGGAAAGTTTTCGGAAGAAAAGAAGGTAAGAATGCCCGCTCCTTCGTATTACACTGTTGAACCCTCGCCCGAAACGGTTTTAGACGCCTTGATTCCGCGCTTGGTGGGTGTCCTTTTCTATCACGCGCTTCTTGAAAATAAAGCTTCAGAACATTCAGCCCGCATGGTTGCTATGAAAAACGCATCCGACAAATCCCGCGACCTTTCAAAGCTTTTGACCCGCAAATTCAACAAGGCGCGTCAGGCGATGATTACGCGTGAAGTATCTGAAATCGTGGGCGGTATTGAAGCAATGGCAACGAATTAATATAGGACTATGCTGGAAAAAAACCCAAAACCAAAATTTAATATTGCATATCGCGCACGGGGTGCGGGAGTCTTTCTTTTAACGTTGATACCTGCGGGGTTGAGTGCTGTCATGGTTCGAAATGTTGTTGAACACGCTCATAAAAACCATATTTCTCTTCTTGAACAAGACCATCTTATTGCAAACACAGCAGGAGGAGCGCTTTTTGCGGCCGCTGCGTATTTCGGACTCCGCGGACTCATTGGTGCTTTTCTAGGAAGAGCGACCGAGCGACCGAGTGCGTCAGCGCATTGATAATTAAGTATATGGATTTCAAAGATTTACAGAACAAGGTAGTGGAAGCATACGATTTGTTTCTTGAACGGGACGGAATCGTGCCGACCAAAGAATACGCCGCAATGAAACTGGTTGAGGAGGTGGGCGAATTTATGCAGGCGGCATTAGGCCAGGACGGCATGCTTCGGAAAAGCAAAATGAAATCAAAAGAAGAATCAGATGCACACGCAGCGGAAGAACTGGCGGATGTGGTGGGTTTGGCTATGGTAAACGCGAAGTTGAGGAATCTTGATATCGTTTCGGCGTTACAGCGGAAATGGTTGAGGGACGCCGGACTTGAAGAAAATTAATAATTTGAGTTTTTAAGTTAAAACCTGTAACCTACAGCGTATAAAGGTATGAACGGAACAATCACACAAATCATCGGACCGGTCGTCGACGTTAAATTTGACGGCGATTTGCCTGCAATCAAAAACGCTCTTTTGTGGCAGGGGAAAGACCGCAAAGTGGTATTGGAAGTTGCACAGCACGTGGGCGTCAACCGCGTACGCGCGATTGCAATGGATGACACAAACGGTTTGACCCGAGGTCAGCCCGTTACCGATACCGGCGCTCCGATTTCCGTTCCGGTAGGCGAAGCGTCACTCGGCAGATTGTTTAACGTTCTCGGCGACACGATTGACGGCAAAGGCGACGTTCCGAAAAACACACCCCGACTTCCGATTCACCGCGATGCTCCTCCGTTTACCGAACAGAAAACAAAAGCCGAAGTCTTTGAAACAGGTTTGAAGGCGATTGACCTTTTGGCACCATTCATTAAAGGAGGCAAGGTTGGTCTTTTCGGAGGCGCAGGCGTAGGCAAAACCGTGCTGATGCAGGAATTGATTCACAATGTCGCAACCGCGCACTCAGGCTATTCGGTGTTTGCAGGCGTGGGCGAGCGCGTGCGCGAAGGAAACGACCTCTATCACGAAATGACTGAAACCGGCGTTATCGATAAACTGGCGCTTGTATTCGGACAGATGAACGAAGTTCCCGGAGCTAGGGCGCGTGTGGCGCTTTCCGGTCTTACCATGGCGGAATATTTCCGCGATGTGATGGGCAAAGATATTTTGTTCTTCATGGACAACGTGTTTCGTTTCGTGCAGGCAGGGAGCGAAGTATCATCCTTGCTCGGACGCGTGCCATCAGCCGTGGGTTACCAGCCGACCTTGGCGGAAGAAATGGGTATGCTTCAGGAACGCATTACATCAACCACCAAGGGTTCTATTACCTCTGTACAGGCGATTTACGTGCCTGCAGACGAC
>CAZPUX010000144.1:0-1895 GCA_964589865.1 uncultured Candidatus Saccharibacteria bacterium
GCCAGCCTCATTGACGCTCACGCAGCTTCAGCTGAGTTGGCGGAAGAGTTGAAGCGGGATTTAGGAAACAACAATGTGTACGCACGGCTTGGCTGGAATGGCGGCCGCGAATACCAGCTGCGCGTTGCAGGGGTTGCAAAAGCCTTAGGTCTTCCGCTTGCCGCATCAGATGCTACATATTATTTAAAAGCTGAAGACCGGCCCGTGCGCGATATTGTGCGAAAAATCGCCGACCCCACAATTGAGCCAGATACGGATGACAGAACATTCTGCAGTTTGGATACGGCGGAAGAACGCTACCGGGATTTTCCTGAAGCATTAAAAAATACGGAAGCGATTGCAGATCGCGCGACCGTCGCGTTAAAACTCGGCGCGTGGGTCTTCCCCCATTTCCCTATTCCCAAAGGAACCACCTATGAGGCGGAATTGGAAAGAGAAGCGCGGGAAGGAATTAAAAGACGCGATATACGCATGAACGATGACTTGGAACAGCGCCTTTCATATGAACTTTCTATAATTAATAAAAAAGGATACGCGCCGTACTTCCTTACGGTTGCCGATTTGCTTACCTTTGCCAGAACGCACGGCGTCCTCACCACCACTCGAGGTTCGGCGGCAGGCTCTTTAGTTTCGTACTTAACCGGCATCACCAACGTCGACCCGATTGCGTATAAGCTCCCTTTCGAGCGTTTCCTAAATCCCGAACGTCCTTCGGCGCCGGATGTCGACATGGACTTTGCCGATACCAAAAGAGACGAGATGATTAAGTACGCAAAAGAACGCTACGGCGAAGGCTCGGTGGCTCAAATCGGAACATTTGGAACCATGGCTGCGCGCGCCGCCGTTCGCGATGTTGCACGCGCCATGGGATACCCCTATGGTATGGGCGACAGAATTGCCAAAATGATTCCCTTAGGCTCGCAGGGATTCCCCATGACGATTGAACACGCGCTTAAAATTGAAGAGGATTTGAAAAAACTCTATGAATCGGATGAGGACGCCGAAATAATAATCAACACCGCTAGACGAGTTGAAGGAAATGCCCGCCACATCTCCATTCACGCAGCGGGCATCGTGATTGCACCGAGTGCGGTAACTGATTTCGTGCCGGTCCAATACGACCCGCACGGAACTTCAATCATCACGCAGTACGATATGCACGCCGTTGAAGACGCGGGGCTTCTGAAATTCGACTTCCTCGGCCTTAAAAACCTCTCGGTGTTGGGAGATGCGGTTGAGCGGGTGCAGGCACGCAAAAACGAGCGCGTGGACATTGAAAATATCCCGCTTGACGATAAAAAAGTATTCGAGATGCTCGCACGGGGCGAAACTGAAGGGGTGTTTCAGCTCGGCGGCTCCGGGGTCACGCACTTTTTAAAGGAACTGAAACCTTCAACCATTCACGACATAAACGCTATGGTTGCCTTGTATCGCCCGGGTCCTATGGAAATGATTCCGCAATACATCATGAGAAAGCATAATCCCGCGCTTGCTACTTACGCTGACCCGCGGATGAAAGATATTTTAGAGCGCTCATACGGCATCATCACCTACCAGGACGACGTGTTGATGACCGCAATAACGCTTGCTGGGTATTCATGGCTTGAGGCGGACAACTTGCGAAAAGCGATGGGTAAAAAAATTCCGATTGAGATGGAGGCGCAGAAGGAAAAATTTATCAACGGCTGTATCAATTTCGGGTCGCTGACGAAGAACAAAGCCGAAACGATTTGGAAACTGATTGAACCGTTTGCCGCGTACGGCTTCAATAAAGCGCACGCCGCATCTTACGGACGGGTTGCGTATCAAACCGCCTACATGAAGGCGCACTATCCGGAAGATTATATGGCGGCACTTTTGACGGCGGATTCCGGCAACATCGATAGCGTTGCCGA
>CAZPUX010000145.1:0-1844 GCA_964589865.1 uncultured Candidatus Saccharibacteria bacterium
AGAAACGGAGAAATCCGCCCGGATGCCCCTAAAATTCTAATTGAAGAAGCGGAAGGGATTTTCTCCGGGGTGGGATACTTTGCGGGCGCAGACGATGAGGGGGTGCATCTTGAGGGCTACGATGTGGTATTCCGTTTTCCGGTTAATCTGATGATGATTCCGGGTACTGAAAGAGAAATCACCGTGTAATTAAAAACCCCGCATCTGCGGGGTTTTTCTTTTTAGCCCTTAACCTTGAGCCGTGTCTGCCGGTCTTTGTTTATCTTGGGAAGTTTAATGAGCAAAAGTCCATGCCGCTCCGATGCGTCCGCCATATCAACGTCGATTTCAGCGGGCAACACAACGGTGCGTTCAAATGCGCCCCAGTATAATTCCTGGTACACATAATTTGTGTCCGCGCTTTCTTTCTGTTCAACGCGCTTTCCTTTTATTGTCACCATGTCGCGCGTAATTGCGATATCCAAATCTTCAGGACGAACGCCCGCAACCAGCGCACGAATGATAATTTCGTTGTCGTTTTGGTACACGTCCACAGTAAGCTGTGCAGCGCCCACCTCTTCATGTTCCTGCGGGCCCATAGCCGCTTGCGATTGCGGAACGCCGGCGGGCGCCCGTGCGGATTTCTGTTCGGGCAGTTCGTCGTCAAAGGAATCAAAGTCGCTGTCTCCGCCTGCGCCGGTCAGACGATCGAAGAATGAGGGTTTTTTTGCCATTGAGGTTTTAGGTTAGTTGCGAGTGATAAATGTTTTTTCCCACCACGAAGGTTTGTGGAGCGCTTTCACTCGTTCCAAGGTCAGGAGGACGAAAATAATGCCGACCCAGACGCCCAAGAATACCGTGAGTATGTTTCCGGCCCCTGTAGTGATTATAAGGAAATTAAAAACCGCATGCAATGAAACAGCGAGGATAACTCCCACAAGGCCGAACCAAATTTTGTCCATACGTTCGCGGTAATACGCAAATGCCAAGGAGCCGCCGATGATTGCGGAAGAGAGGACGTGAATCAGTGAAGCTCCGATAAAGCGCAGATTTCCCGTCACGATGCTCTCCAATAATTTTCCGTCGGTAATCGGCGTCAAAAGAAACAGCGTATTTTCAAGCGCCGCAAATCCGAGCGCGATTGAAATCATATAAATAGGCAAATCCAGCGGTTCGTCAACGGCGGAACTGCGAAGAATGAAAATAAACGCCAAAAGAAATTTCGTGCCTTCCTCGATAAACGCCCAGATGAAAAAGAGTTGAAAGGAAACCGGAATACCCGCGTCAACCGCCATTTTTTCCAAAGGCAGAACGATTAAAACCGCTGCCATGCCGATAAGGAACGTTTTGATAACCATGTAGCGCGGTTCCGGGCGCCGGCGGTCTTCGTAATGCCAAAAGACAAGCCAAATAAGCGCGGGTATAAACCCGGCGCCGACTGCAATAAGGGCCGACCACACGTCAACGCCGAATACCGACATGGCTTTATTCTAACGTGGAAAAACGCCCCCTTACCTTACGCTTTCGGCCACTCGGCAACCATCAGCATCTCGGAATCTTTCTTCGGCAGGTGCGACCAGATTTCTTCGGTTACAAAGGGCATAAACGGATGCAAAAGTTTTAGTGTATCGCTGAGGAGTATGTACAGGATTTTTTTCTTCGAATGAACGCTTTCTGCCGGAGCGTCTGAAGGAACTCCTTTTGCGCCCAGGACTTTTTTCGAATCCTCAATAAGCACGTCAGCAAACGTGTGCCATGCGTAGTGGTAGAGCTTTTCCGCCGCGAGATGGTATCGATAATTTTCAAGGTCGGCCGTCACGTCTTTTGATACGGCATTAAATTCTTCCCGGAGTTTCTCATCGGCC
>CAZPUX010000146.1:0-1839 GCA_964589865.1 uncultured Candidatus Saccharibacteria bacterium
TTATTCGCCCCATTTCTCTCAAAACAGAAATGGGTTAAGGGCGGAGGTGTTAGTGAATAATTCCAATATCTCCTTATAGGACCATTCGCGCGAATGGTCCTATAAGGAAAATTTAGAAAATCTGGCAGTTAGCGTTCAAGGGTGATATTTGAATAGGAGATTCCTTCGAAGTCGCGTTTTTCTTCGGAAACGAGTTTGGTGAATTCAGAGTAGTCCGGAAAGAACACATCAGCTGGTTTTTCGGCATGAATAACTGTGAGGTATAGGCGGTCGGTGTAGGGGAGCGCCTGCTTGTATATTTCTCCTCCCCCGATAATAAATACTTCCTCGCTATCCAATAGTTTCGCCTTCTCGAGCGCTTCTTCGATGGAATGCACCACGACGCAATTTTCGGCATGGTAATTCGCGTCGCGCGTAACGATTATGTTCATCCGCTTTGGGAGCGCTCGGCCTATTGATTCAAAGTTTTTACGCCCCAGAATTATCGGGTGACCCAGCGTAATCTCACGGAATCGTTTTAAATCCTCAGGGATTTTCCAGAGCAAATCATTATCCTTGCCGATGCCGCGGTCTTTTTCCGATATTGCGGCTATCGCGGAAACTATCGGCTTTGTTGCCACGGTTATTTCTTCTTCTTTGCGTCGCGGTCCGCCCACAGTTTGGGAAGAATCATTTCGGGCTTCCATTCTTTCTTCAGTTTCTTCAAATCAGTTGTGGACTGATACTTGCCGAGCTTGGTGTAATCATTATTAAGAATCGGTCCGGTTTCAAAGAAAATAATCTGCGCGATGCGGCGCCCGACAACGAGGGGGATGATGTAATTTTTCGAATTGTTCGTAATTTCCATTGCCCAGCGGTTTATAAATCCTACGTCACCCCAGCCTGCGCATTTACAAACTTCAATGAAGTTTCTACCGAGTGAAGAGCGTGCCTTCATCATGGTCGTGATGTGTTCGCGGCCGCCGATAAATTCCTGAGTGTGTGCAAGAATCGTTTCCCCGGGTTTTAAAAGTATCACCTTGTCATTCGGCTGAATTCCTTCCCACTTGAAGTTATATTTTCGAAACGCTACCTTTGCGGTTTCTGCGCGTTGCGGTTTATCCGCGCCCCAGACATGGTCGGAATGTTTCTTGCTCCAAATGTTATAGAGGGAATGGTTATATTTGCTGGGCTGTTCACGGAAATAGTATTCACCCAAGGTTACGTCGTAGCTACTTGTTGCAAGATTTCTGCGGTCGAAGGGTTCTATGACAATCGCCCCTTTTTTCTTTTCTTCAAGAATTTTTTTGTCCGACAAAGCCATGCGCATAGGGTACAAGGGAAGCCAGAAAACGCCAAACCCGCTTGACACTTCCGCCTGTTTGCCCGAGAATTGCCCCTATGAGTTTAGAGAACCGGCACCATTCTTTTGAAGAGATGATGGCAACGTTGCCCCCGGTTCTTGCGGGGTGCGATTTTTTGGATGAACACCGGAGTAAGGAAGATGCCTCCGAACCCATTGTATTTATCCGTCAAAAAAGAGGAAGAATTCGTTCGGTTTCACCTGCGGCCCAGGAATTAGCCGCCAAACTTGCGTTTGATGTCGGGGAATATACACATGACGGACGCATCCCGCATGGAGTTGATATGACGTATGTCTATGACATTCTCGCGGATGAGGCGCCTCGACGAGGATACAGGAGAAAAGATGTTCGTGAAAAAAGAGGCGCCGTTCGTACGACACTAAAGCCGGTTCGAAATTCGAGAAAGAGTTAGACCGCCATTTTGGCTTTGATGGTTGGGTGCGATTGGTAGTTCTCAAGCTCTATATCTTCCATCTTGAAATCATCTATATTTTTT
>CAZPUX010000147.1:0-1821 GCA_964589865.1 uncultured Candidatus Saccharibacteria bacterium
TAGCAAACTCATCTCTTCTGGTAGGGTATTCTTCAAGTATTTCGATTGATGCCGCCATTTTTAACAAGCCGGTTATCAACGTCGGTTTTACTTTGAGCCGGCCGCGTCCGTTAAATAATCCAATTTTTAGGTATCATACTACTCACTACAAAAAAGCGCTCAAGAGCGGCGGGATTCGCCTCGTTAAAAGCAAAAAAGAATTGGTTGAAGCTGTGAATAAATATTTTGAAAATCCAAACATCGATACCGAAGGAAGAAGGAGATTGGTGGAGGAGCAATGCTGGCAAGCGGATGGAAAAACAGGGGAGAGGATGGCCAATTTTTTGTTACAACAACTCCGCAATTAGCGTTTTATATCCTAGATGAATGCAGAAGGAAAATTGAAAATGCAAAAACGAAAAATTTGCGTGGTAAACGGCAAGCGCGGGGGGTTTAACGCGCTTTTGCCGACAATGCGTGCCATTGCCGAGTCCGACGAACTCGAGCTCCAAGTGGTGCTTACCGATATGCACCTTTCAAATTTATTTGGACGAACTCTTGAGTACGCGGAGAAGTGGATCAGGGTTGATGCCACAGTAGATTTGGCGCAAACGGGGGCAAGCGCGCGCGAGCGCACGGAAGCACTGGGTAGGGGATTAACGGGATTCGCAAAAGTTTTCTCTGAACTTCAGCCGGACATAATTTTGCTTCTGGGAGATCGTTCAGAAACTTTAACTGCGGCGTTTGCCGCGCTTCAACTCAAGATTCCGGTAGCTCACATCCAGGGAGGAGAAATTTCCGGAAATATCGACGGCATCCAGCGGCATGCGATTACCAAGCTCGCGCATATTCATTTTACTGAAACGAGAGCTGCGAAAGAGCGGGTGATTAAGTTGGGCGAGGAGCCGTGGCGAGTACACTTCACCGGTGCGCCATACATAGATTTTATTTCACAAAAGTTATACACGCCGCATGATGAAGTAAAACACAAGTTCAATTTAAAATCCAAAGAACCTTTTTTATTGGTGCTTCAGCATCCTGTTACTACGGAACCGGAAAGTTCTTATATGTATATGAAAAATATTCTTACCGCGGTTAAAAAAAGTCAGATGCGGGCGATTATTGCGTATCCATGTTCTGACCAGGGGTATCAAGGAATCATTGACGCGATTTTGGAAGAGAAAGATAATTCGCAATTCTCGATTCACCAAAATATTCCGGCCGAAGATTTTATTGGCTTGGAAGCATGCGCTTCGGCGTTAGTGGGGAATTCAAGTGCCGGAATTTATGAAGCACCGTATGTGTCATGCCCAGTGGTGAACGTCGGTAATCGCCAGGAAGGGCGAGAGCGAGAAAATAATTTAATGGACGTGGGTTGGCAGTGGGATGCGATTTTGGAAGGGATTTTGAAGGCGACAAGTTGGGAATTCCTTATGAATATTTCTTTAAAGGGAATTTATGGCGATGGACGGTCTTATCAGCGGATCGCGCATATACTCAAGACAGTTCAACTGGGGAGCGAACTCTTTGAAAAAAAGTTGATGTTTTAAAAATAAACCCCGTTGCTTGCGAGCGACGGGGTATTTTTTTCTATTAATTTAATAAGAAGAAGTTCTCCAGGTGACGCCTTTTTCGTTTACTTCGATAAAGACATAAATTGGACGGAGAGATTTATCATTGTATTTGCGTACGCACGAAACGCCCTTGGAAAGCAGCAGGAAATAACGGTGAAGGCGGATTTTGGCGAATTCTTTATCGCTTTCAACTCCGCCAATAATAGGTCGGTAAAAATAAATTCTTGAGGGCGGCTCCTCGTGCATTCTATGTTTTCTCAATTTATTT
>CAZPUX010000148.1:0-1811 GCA_964589865.1 uncultured Candidatus Saccharibacteria bacterium
CTTCTAAAAATACTTTCAAACAGGGGCTCGTAGAGCTCATGCCAAACCTAAGGGCATTCGCACGCTCCCTTACTCAGAACGCAGCGACGGCGGACGATTTGGTGCAGGATACGCTGGTGAAAGCGATTGCGAACCAACATCGCTTCGAACCGGGTACAAATCTCCGTGCCTGGCTCTTTACTATTCTTAGAAATCATTTTTATTCGCAACTGCGAAAGCGGAAACGCGAAATTGAAGACGTAGACGGTAAAATTGCCGCGAATATTTCCGTACCCGGTGCACAGGAAGCTTCGATTGACCTGGAGGATTTTAAAACTGCCTTTAGGGAATTAGCACCGGACCATCGCGAGGTTCTTACGCTCGTAGGAGCGCTCGGAACATCGTATGCCGAAGCAGCGGAAGTTATGGGCTGTGCGGTAGGCACTATAAAATCGCGGGTGAACAGAGCACGAAGAACTTTGGGAGGCATGCTGGACATTCATGAGGACGAATCAGGAATTGAAGAAGGCACAGAGGCCGCAGGGATTCCTGAATCTCTCTGATCCGGAATTCTCTTGGTTACTTCCCTCTCCCGAAATACTTTTTCAAAAGCGCCACGTGCTCCTGGTAGCTTGCCGAGCAATGGAATTCCCCTTCCTTATCGTGAAAATAAAACAGGCAATCAGTTTTCTTGGGATTCAGCGCCGCAATAACCGCCGATACGCTCGGGTTTGAAATCGGAGTCGGCGGCAAGCCCACGTTTTTGTAGGTGTTATAGGGCGAGGATATGTATTTGTCTCTCGGGTACACGACCGGCCACCAATCAGTTACCTTCCCTTTTTTCGAACTTGCTTTTGCGTACTGCAATGTTGCATCAAGCTGAAGCGCCATGCCGTTAAAAATGCGATTCCAAATAATGCCGGATATCAAACGCATCTCTTCCTTATCCCCTGTCTCACGCTGAATCATCGATGCGATGTTGAGTGCTTCATCCACCGGAACAACCGCCTGGGTTGATGTGCCGTAACGGGCAAGAATTTGATTTTTAAAACGCGCGCTCGTTAGGGCCTCTGCATCAGCGCCGGTCGCGGCGCCTTGAAGCGAATACAGCCCCGGAGAAAAATTACCTTCGGCCAATGACCCGTCTTCGTTGGCATGCGCTTTGAGAAACGCATCTTGCGTTGCCTTGTTCCAACCCAAAGCACTTCCGAACGCCCCCGCCACTTCTTCTTTCCTTAGACCCGGTTCAATAACGACAAAGCTGGGAAGCCCCGCGGAAGCGAGCATGCCATAGACAGAGCTTTGCGACATAACCGAGGACAATTTTTCGAACACTCCATCAACGTTCGCAACCGCAGCGGAAAGCGCCGGCGCAGTGCCCGAAAGCGCAGCTTCAATCGCAGGGTCTTCAACAATCGTTTTATGCACCGGGTCTACCGTTACGGTGAACGGCAGTACCCGAGCGAGCGGGGGTTGGTATTTTTCCTTCCATGCAAAAATAAACGGCAACGCGAACAGAAGAATAAACAAAATAAAAATCACTCCCACAGCAAGGATAAAATCGTGCGAAAGCCTGCGTCCTGTAAACCTCTTTGCCACGTGTTCCTATTATAACCGTATCAAGCTTGGCATAAAGGCTTTTTTAGGTAGAATGACCTTTGTTCCCCGGTAAGCAGATTGCTTCGCAATTGCTTCCTCCGACATCGCTCGGACGATATGAAAGCTAGCTTTCACTCGCTCCTCGCTCGTCGTAGTAGCTCAATTCTTGAGCACCGGAGAATATGACCCTTCGGGTCAACAATATTCCGCGGTAGCTCAATGGTAGAGCAGCT
>CAZPUX010000149.1:0-1775 GCA_964589865.1 uncultured Candidatus Saccharibacteria bacterium
ACGCCGAGAAAATAAAAAATGCGCTCGGATGAGCGCATTTGGGGTTACGAATTATTGATTATCAGTGCGGCGAGATTTCTGTAGTATATGTCCACTTCGCGTTCCGTGAGAGAACGACCAGACGCTTTTTTGCGGTCTAGCAAGATGTTCTCGTGCACAAGCATAAAATCGGGCATCGCAAAGGCCACAAGATCAAGACACCTCGGATTGGTATTTTCGATATACGACATATCGTCATTATACCAGATAAAAGATACAAGTCAAGTATTCCAAAGCCCCCGATTTTACGCTTCAATTGCGGACAATGCCAAACAAATCAAAACCGCGCTCTAGTGGGCGCTTTTATGTTCGCAGAGAACCGGACAGTTACATTGTGGGTTCCGAAGGCAAAAGTTCGCGCGGAATTTGCAGAAGGCCACGGGCATCGCGATTTCTGAGTTTAGTGATTGTGGTTTGAAACGAAGACCTCGTTACAGAGTCCGGATTGCCAGCATAAAGCGCCAACAGTGCTGCATCATAATCATCTCCGATGCAGTGCTCGGTCGCATCGATAATCATCTCGGCGGCAGGTTCAAACGACTCCCTGTCCACGTTCCGTCTCAATACTGAGAGAAGGTACGCTTCGACCGCGGCATGTAATCTGAGCGCGTTCACGCTTAGTCCCTCACGCCCGGGCGTCCCGGAAACATTTCTTCCGGAAGATACACAAGTGTCTTCAAGCGCACCGGAAAGTCCCGAAGTTTGAGGGGAAGAATTTTGAGCTTCTGCGGCACCGGCGGATATAAGAAGCACAGCTCCCACAGTCACTGCTTTTAAAAGTTCACGACTTTTCATAGGCGCTTACTCTACCCCCGCACGCCTGACGAGTCAATTTTAAACGGATTCCCGAAATTCTATGGTGTGGCGCATCGAGCCGGCATCTTGGAGGAATTCTTGAATCCACCGAGTTTCTTCGTCCTGAGGCTGATTAGAAAGCGCCCTTTGCGCAGCTTCATAATCCGCGGAAATGCACGGCCGTAAGCGTTCTGCTTCGCTTGAAGGAATCCGATGGCGTATTAGCGCATCGACAAACTGAAGAACGCGGTTGCCGTTTAAAGATGTGCCGTTGGTCTCTTCTCTGCCGTTTGTGGTGCAGACTTCTTCGGGAACCGGAGAAGCCGATGCTGATGCGGGTTTCGCGTAGGCGGGCGAAGCAAAAGGAGAAGCGATGAGGGCTGAAGAAAGTAAGATAGTTTTTGCAACTCCCTCTGCTTTCATATTAAAGAGAAGTATAAACGAGTAAAAAACCAGTCAAAGAAATTTCAACGGCAAAAGTGCACAACGCCCGCACTCGATTAGTTTTTTGGAGGCAGGTCCCTGAACTTCATTTTTGAACCGCTCATGACAAGAATCTGCCTGCGCGCGGTGCGTGCCAATTCTGCATAGGCTGCTTTTTTAGCGGCGCCGGCATCTTTACGTTTTGAGATTTGCTCAAAAAGGACTGCGTCCTCTTCAAGGCGTTTTATTATCCAGTCTCCAAGCCTCTTGTCCATGGTTGGGTTGCCCTTAAGAGCCGCGTCGATGTGCGCCTGTAATTCGCGGCTCAGTTGTTGCGCTTTTTCTAAAGGAGTTTGCGGTTTTGGATCGCGGTCAGGCATACTTATTCATTAGCACCTCGCGGGTGCAGTGACTCCAGTGTTGCAAGGAGATGTGCTTTTTCTTCCTCGTTATGCATATTCGTAAACATCCTGCGAGCTGCATTAAAATCTTCCTGGGTGCATTGCGACTCTATCGAG
>CAZPUX010000150.1:0-1728 GCA_964589865.1 uncultured Candidatus Saccharibacteria bacterium
ATGCAAGAGCACAAAATTTCGCACCTCTCGCCGTTGGGCGAAGCGATGATGGGAAAGAAAAAAGGGGAGCATTTTACTTTTGCCACTCCGAACGGCAGGCAGGAATATACGATTGTTGAAATCGCATAAGAAGAGCGCCTGAGGCGCTCTTCTGTTATTATTGGCGGATGTTCTGGCTAGACCGCGTATACGAACAGATAGAAGAAGCGATTCCGGAGAAGTTGAAATCCGGAGAGACGCTTTTGGTGAGGGATGAAAAAACGCCCTCAGGAAGGGTGCATATCGGCAATATGCGCTCATTGGCGCTTCATGCCGCCATGTGGGAGCGGCTTCGGGAAGCGAATGTTCCTGCGGTATTTAAATTTGAAATCAATGATTTTGACCCGATGGACGGACTACCTGTGTATTTAGACGCGGCGGAATATAAACAGCACATGGGAAAACAGCTGTATAAAATTCCTTCCCCGGAACCAAGCGTGGCGCCGAATTTTGCGGAATATTACGCGAAAGAATATATCGAAGCGATTTTAGAAGCCGGATTCAAACCGGAGTTTTACAGAGGGTCCGAACTGTACCTTTCGGGAAAAATGAACGATGCAATCCGGATGACACTGGAGAAAGCCGATAGTGTTCGAAAGGTATACAAAGAAGTATCGAACGCCGAAAAGCCCGATGATTGGTTTGCGCTGAATGCGGTGTGTGAGAACTGCGGGAAAATAGGGACCACAAAAGTAACCGCCTTTGACGGAGAATTGATTACCTATACGTGCTATCCGACTGCGGTGAAATGGGCGGAAGGCTGCGGACACAGAGGTAAAGTTTCTCCGTTTAACGGGAACGCGAAATTATTGTGGAAAGTGGAGTGGGCGGCAAAATGGTTTGTGAACGGCGTTGATGTTGAAGGCGGGGGCAAGGACCATTATTCAAAAGGCGGCGCGCGCGATGTTGCCCGGCATATTTCAAAAGAAGTATTCGGATATCCCGAACCGTTCGGCGTGCAGAATGAATATTTTCTTTTCGAGGGTGAAAAAATGTCTTCGTCGAAAGGGAAGGGCTCCTCATCAAAAGATATTGTGGAGCTGGTGCCGCAGCATATTTTCCGGCTTGCGCTTTTCGGAAAGGATATCAACCAGCAAATCAATTTTGACCCGACGGGGGACAGCATTCCGGTTCTGTTTGACCAGTACGACAAAATCGCCGAGAAATACTGGAGCGGAGCGGAGGATGATGATGCGCGTTTGTTTTTGTACGCGCACACGCTGGAGGAGCGCGCAAAGATACAAAAAAGATTTTTGCCGCGGTTTTCGTTCGTGGCGTTTTTGGTGCAGATGCCTCATTTGGAATACATCTCGGAAATCGCAAAACTAAAGGAAAGCGAGCTGACTCCCGAAGATATAAAAGAAGCGGAGGAGCGCGCAAAGTATGCAAGGCACTGGCTTTCAACTTCAGCGCCCGAACAATACGTATTCAAGCTCGCGGATACTGCGGTGCCGGAGCAGGCTATGAATTTGTCACCGGTTCAGAAAAAAGCTCTTGCTGAAGTACTGACGTACGTTGAAACGCATGAGACTTTGGAAGGGCAGGAACTCCATACGGCGCTTCACGATATGCGCCAGAAGCTTGATATACCCCCGAAAGAATTTTTCAGCGGAATCTATCTTTCGTTTCTCGGCAAAGACCACGGTCCGAAAGTCGGGTGGTTTTTGAGCGTTCTGGACAGGAATCTAG
>CAZPUX010000151.1:0-1716 GCA_964589865.1 uncultured Candidatus Saccharibacteria bacterium
TATCTATTATAAATACCTTTTTTCTATGAATGCCGCATGAAGCGCTCCATGCCTTTATAGACGTTTTTCGGTATTTTTACTTACCGGGGGAGGAAAGCGCCTTCATGACGCCTTTACCATTCCTGCTTTACTATGCCCAGGCGCTTTCCGTATGCCGGTTTAATGTGAGAAAATGAAAGTATGCGAATGACCTATGCGCTCATAGGCCTCGGATTTCTTATTATTATCGGTGCTACGTACTTTTTTATCAGCACTAAAAAATTAGAAACCCCAACGCCCACCTCTATGCTTACGCTAACCAGTTCCGCGTTTGAAAAAGATGCACGCATTCCCGCAAAATATACGTGCGATGCCGGCAATATCAGCCCCCCGCTTTCGATTGCGAATATTCCGGCTGGAACAAAGTCTTTGGTTCTTATCATGAATGATCCTGACGTGCCGAAAGCGCTGGTTCCGTCAGGCGTATTCGACCACTGGGCGCTCTACAACATTCCCCCGGAAACTGCAGAAATTCCCGAAGGGGGTGTGGCGGGAAATCCGGGATTAAACGGTGCGGGGAAAGATGCATATACAGGTCCGTGTCCGCCGACTGAGTACGAGCCCACCGAACACAGATATTTCTTCAAGCTCTATGCTTTGGATACGACGCTTGAGTTTTTTAAAGAACCCACAGCAGCAAATCTGGAAGCAGCAGTGGAAGGACACACCATTGAATCGGCAGAATTGATGGCACGGTACGACCGGAAGCGATGAGCGGGAACGTTAAGGAGTTTAAGGTTCGCGTCACTCCGAACGCGCCCCGCGAGTATCTTGAAGAGGCTCCGTTTAATACGCTTCGCGTCGGCGTTGCGGAACCGACCGAAGGAAACCGTGCGAACGACAGAGTACGGGAAATGATTGCGGAGCATTTTTCCGTTCCCGTAAAGAACGTTATGATAATCAAAGGCACCCAATCACCCTCAAAAACCGTACGAGTATATATATGATTCCAATCAAAATAAAAACAACAGGCGCAGTGGTATTGAACGACGAAGTGCGCAGTTACGTCAACGAAAAGATTCAAAAGCTTTCAAAGCTTGTGGATATGAGCGACACGACAATGCTCATGGATGTGGAACTTGAGGCACTGCCGAAAAAAACCGGTGAAAATTTCAGAGTGGAGATGAACTTTTCCTCAAACGGTAAAGTGCTGCGCATGGAGGCGAAAGGCGAAACCCTGCACGCTGCCGTTGATGAGGCGGTTGAAGAAGGCGCCCGCAGATTGCGGCATCTCAAGGGCAAACACGAAGACGTCATGCGTAGGACGGGGGCTCAAGTTAAGGATTTCTTTAGAAATTTCCCCGGGTTTTAATTTCCGCGTAAAAAGTCTTCGTAATTCATTTCCCGCTTTCCTTCCGGTGTAACTCGTTCGATTGTAAACGTATTGTTTTCGAAAGAAGCGTTCGTCACTTTAACCTGGATTTTTTTCCCGTTTCGCTCCGTAAAAAAATACGTACCCGGCCAGCGTTCGTACGCGCAATATTTCAGATAATTTTTGTATGGGTCGCCCGCTAAATCCAACTCTCCGTCGCTCTTTGCAAGTTTGGGGGTGAATGTTGCTTCTGCGTGGTTTTGTTCTTTCGGGATAAGAGTTCCTGAAATCAGCGAGGGAACGGATTCAGCCAGTAATTTTCCGCCCTCTTTCCAGAGCAAATCTTCGAGTTGATTTCGCATCAT
>CAZPUX010000152.1:0-1662 GCA_964589865.1 uncultured Candidatus Saccharibacteria bacterium
CAAGGGAGGTTTTTGCTATAAACCACTCCCGCCCGATTCGGACGCATTCCACCTCCCCGCTTCTGCAAATTCGCCCGATATGGGTTTGCGTGCACGAGGCAATCCGGGCCGCTTCGCTGGTTGAGATATACCCTCCGGGTATGGCGTCTGCTATGTGTTTGAGTTCAGTCATTAAAATTCAAATTCTCAATCTATCTATATTTTACAAAGCAATGTTGAAGCTCTGGCTAAAAAGCAAATCAAAAGTCTGATAAGAAAACCAGTGGGTTTTATAAATGAAAATCAAAAAAGCTTTGCTCCCAAAGGCAGATTTGAATTGCTCTTTATAGCTTCTGTGTTTACAAAAACGAAGAAATATAACCTCGGTTATCCGAGATGAATAGAAATATAGCTATGTTCGCTATTTTTGAGGAAAAAACTTAGGTGTAAGCCTGCAAAATCAGGTAATGCGGTGCAGTATCCACCCGACGATGGCTATAACTGCTCCACCGATAAGCGCCGGAACGAATCCGTCGATATGAAATCCGTCTATAAAATGAGCAATAATCAAAAGCAATACAGCATTAATTACGAACGAAAACAAGCCCAGCGTGATGATATTCAGGGGCAGCGTGAGAATCGTAATAATCGGCTTGATGGTGACATTTAAGAGGCCTAAAACGACTGCCACCAAAAGAGCTGTGTAGAAACTGCCTATAACGAACCCGGGGACCAGGTACGCCGCTAAAAGTACCGCGAGCGCCGTGCCGAAAATATGCACGAGTATTTTCATACCCGTATAGTACCACTTCCCTTACGGGACAATCGTCCACCCTTGTGCCAAAAGTTCTTCCGCCTTTTTATACTTCATCTGTTTCGTTTCTGTTCCATTGGTGATTGTTACTTGGTCGTTGCGTCCGAATTTCTGTCCGCCGGAGGATTGCACGATGATGCGTGGAGCGGATGCTTCTCCACCCAAGCGCGGAATTTGTTCGGCAACAAACTGGGAGAGTCCAAGTTCTAAATCTCTGAACAATCGCAAACCTTCTCTGCGGTATTCAATAAACGGGTCGCGTCCGCCGTATGAACGCAGATTCACGCTTCCGCGCAAATGTTCCATTGTTTCCAAATGTTCAATCCAAAACATGTCGTACGCTTGAAGCAGCACTCTTCTCAAGGAATTCGTAAAGCCAGCTTCTCCAAGCTCCGCTTTCTTGCTGTCAAAACCGGCAAGATCAGCACCTGCTGCTGTTAGGTGTTCTTTGGCGATTTCCTCCACTTCCCCGTTTGTGCCCGTTAACACCGCGCGGCGCTTGCCGTAAATAATCGAGCGCTGATGATTCAAAACATCGTCGAACCCAAGAACATGTTTTCTTGAATCAAAGTTTACGCCTTCGATTTTTTCCTGTGCAGATTCTAAGGAACGCGTCACCATGCCTGATTGAATTGGCTCATCCTCCGGAATTCCCAAACGCCCCATCATCCCCTTCACCGTGTCTGAAGCGAATATGCGCATGAGTTTATCTTCTAAAGACACGAAAAATTGCGTTTCCCCTGGGTCTCCCTGCCTGCCTGCGCGCCCGCGAAGCTGATTGTCGATTCTTCGCGCGTCATGCCGTTCGGTTCCGATAACGTACAAACCGCCGACGCTTTTCACTTTTTCGTAATCTTCTTCTTTTATTT
>CAZPUX010000153.1:0-1661 GCA_964589865.1 uncultured Candidatus Saccharibacteria bacterium
CACCCGCAAAGGTGCCGCCGGGTCCCGCAGCCCCAGGCACCCCTTTGCCTGCCGCACCTCAGCAAAAAACCGAAGCCAAAGCGGATGCGAATAAGAAATCGCCTGAAGTTCCGGAAGATGAACTTCGCCAAATGCTCTATGTGGAGCCGGTATCTTTATAAAATTCTAGCTGTTATATTCTTTGCCGCCCCGCTTTCGGCGTATGCGGGATTTTCTGTTTCCGAGATTATGTACGATGCGCCCGGCTCGGATTCCGGACGCGAATGGATTGAAATACAAAACACCGATTCCGCACCCGTTGATATCGCCGGGTGGAAATTATTCGAGAATAGTACGAATCATAAAATTACTCCGCAAAAGGGAAGCACGATTCCCTCGGGCGGGTACGCGATACTTGCGGCAAATGCCGGAAAATTTCTTGCGGATTTTCCGGAATTTTCCGGGCTTTTGTTTCAAAGCTCGTTTTCGCTCAACAATACCGGCGAGACCTTGGTTCTTAAAAATGCTTCATCTTCAGATATTGTCTCGGTTTCCTATACCGGCGGTTTGGCGAAGGGCGACGGAAACAGCCTGAATGAGGTCAATGGTTCATGGGTCGCGCGAAAGCCGTCTCCCGGGGCTTCGGTCTCGTCGGAATCCATACAACCGCCAGCTTCAAAGACCGCCTCAAAAACAGGAAACGCCAAGGCATATCCGAAGGTACTGACTGGTGATGGCGCCGCACATGACGGCGCTGTCGCAATTACGGAAACGAATGAACTCGCTTCTGCTGTTACGGCAGAAAAGGGGAATTCGCAATCTTTTGCTATGCTTCCTTGGATTGCCGCTCTCTTGGCCGTTATCGGCATTGCCGGTGCGGCAGTCTTTTTGAAAGGAAAAACACCAAGGACGGGAAGCGGCTATACGATTATTGAAGAAAAATGACGGGTAAAAAAACGATAGTAGTGACCGGCGGAGCCGGATTTGTCGGCTCGCATCTGTGCGAGCGCCTCTCGGGATTGGGTCACCGCGTCATCTCTTTGGATAACTATTTTGCAGGGAGCCGCGACAATCATATTCAGGGCGTCGAATACCGCGAGGGGCACACGAAAGATATTGAAAAATTGATTCCGGAAACGCCGGATATTGTGTATCACTTGGGCGAATATTCGCGCGTGGAGCAAAGCGTCTTGGAACCCGATATCGTTTACGATTTAAATACTCTCGGCACCGCGGGCGTTATTCGTTTCTGGAAGAAAAAAGGATTCAAGCTTGTGTATGCAGGCTCATCAACGAAATTCGGCGACCAGGGGAAAGCCCGCCACACATCGCCCTACGCTTCAACCAAGGCGGAAAATTCGGAGCTGGTGAGGGACATTGGGGAGGCTGAAAAGCTTCCGTACGCAATCACTTATTTTTATAACGTCTACGGTCCGCGCGAACGCTCCGGGGTCTACGGCACCGTGATTGAGCATTTCAAGCGCATGTACAGCACGGGCGCGCCGTGCGCAATCGTAAAGCCGGGTACGCAGGAAAGAAATTTCACCCATGTCGACGATATCGTTGACGGGCTTTTGCTTGCAGCTGCGCGCGGGCAGGGGGACGGCTATGAGCTGGGGAACGCGCGCGCGTTCTCAATATTCGATGTCGCAAACCTGTTCAGTTTCGGCAAAGACATCATT
>CAZPUX010000154.1:0-1638 GCA_964589865.1 uncultured Candidatus Saccharibacteria bacterium
CCTTCAATCGTCGGATAGAACATCAAATCAATCACGTTGTCGAGCATGCGCATGCCGACCGTTACTGTCTCGCGCACTTTCTCCGTATCCCACTTGCCGTTCGTAACGTGCATCGCAAAGTTAACCCAGCCTAAATTGCAGACTGCAGTTTCATCTTTTGAATTGTTGAGCGTTATCTCGGTGCAGAGGTTTGAATTGTGCACGACGCCGATATGGTCCTGAGGCGAACGGATATTACTTGGGTCTTTGAACGTAATCCACGGGTGGCCTGTTTCATAGAGCATCGCCAGCATCTTCTTCCATAAATCCATCGCCTTCATCCGCTTGAACATTTTTATCTTGCCGTCGTCCGCCATTTTCTCGTATGCAGCGTATGTCATTTCAAATTTCTTGCCGTAGATGTGGTGTAAATCCGGTACATCGTCCGGCGAGAACAGCGTCCACTGTCCGTCTTCGCGAACGCGCTTCATAAACAAATCCGGAATCCAGTTTGCCGTGTTCATGTCATGGGTTCGCCTGCGTTCATCTCCGGTGTTTTTACGAAGTTCCAAAAAGTCCTCAACATCGTAGTGCCAGGTCTCCAAATACACGGCCGTGGCTCCGCGGCGCCTTCCGGACCGGTTTATAGCCACCGTTACGTCGTTCGCAATCTTTAGAAACGGAATAACACCTTGGCTGGTGATTCCGGCTTTCTTAATAACCGCTCCGGTACCGCGGATATTGGTCCAATCCGTCCCGATACCGCCCGCCCATTTGCTCATCTGCGCGTTATCGCCGTAGACCTTGAATATATTGTCCAAATCATCGTCAACGGTGTTCAAGTAGCAGGAGGAAAGCTGGGGACGGACCAATCCTGAGTGGAACAAGGTCGGCGTTGAGGGCACAAAGCGCAGTGTGGAGAGCATTTCATAGAAACGAATCGCCCATGCTTCGCGGTTTTCTTTCTCGTTTAATGCAAGTCCCATCGCAACTCTCATATATAAGGTCTGCGGAGTTTCAAGCGGGCGCTTCCCTTTTGCGGCGTTTCTATCCGCAATAAAATATCTGTCGGAAAGCGTTGCAACGCCCATGTACTTCAGCATGCGGTCGCGTTCAGGACGGAGCGCTGCGGCAAGTTTCTGCAAATCGTAGGAAAGAATCCGTTCATCAAGAATTTTCGCACCGACCGCAAACTTTACGTTATCGATGAATGCAGCTCGGTACGTTGGATCAAAATCTCCCGACACAATCGTGAGCGCATCTTTCTGGAATACGTCGTTGTACAAAGAATTCAAAAGCAACTGCGCCGCGAGCTGGTTGTATGCCGGGTCGCGTTCAATCATTGAACGCGCAACCATAATCAACGTACGTTCGATTTCATTCGTGGTGATGCCGTCATAGACTTCGCGCTGCACCTGCGCAAGAAATTCTTCTACGCTGATTGCATCTTTATATTCCGGCAGAATGCTGAACTCAAGAGTCTTTTTTATTTTGTCGATTGAAAATATTTCGCGCTCGCCGTTTCTTTTCAGAATCAAAAGTTCGCGCTCCTCGATTTTCTTAACAACTTCTTCCTGTTTTTCTTCGCGAATCTTGGAATGCTCGTACCGGTAGATGATGTAGGCTTTCGCAACGTCGTAGTAGCTCCGCTCCATCAAT
>CAZPUX010000155.1:0-1626 GCA_964589865.1 uncultured Candidatus Saccharibacteria bacterium
CACGGATGATGCCGAGGCGGTGCGCATACGGATGTACGATTTTTGTCATATTATTTTGCTTTCGATTTCTTAGCTGCGGCTTTCTTTACCGGCTTTGCTTCTACGGGAACTGCTTCACCCTTCGCTTTCTTGCCCTTTCCTTTTTTGGCAACTGCCTTGCCCAGCGTTACTTCAATGTGGCTCATGCGGTGCCTGATCGGTGAGGAACGGCCGAATGCGCGAGGCATAGAGCGCATCAAAACCATTCCTTTGTTGACGGTGATGTTCGAAATAACCAAAGTGCGCGAATCTTCACCCTGCTTTTCTGCGTTTGCTGCAGCGGAAGCGATAAGTTTTGCAATCGGGGTCGCTGCGCGCTTATTCAAAAATTTAAGCGCAACCAACGCTTCTGGTACGCTTTTACCCTTAACGAGCTCTGTTACGAGGCGGGTTTTGCGGGGCGTCTGGCGGTAATTTGAAAGAAATGCCTTCATAGATTATTTCTTCGGAGCCGCACCTTTTGCGTCAGCTGCCGGTGCTTTTGCAGCCTGTGCTGCCGCTATTTCAGATTCTTTCTTCTTCTGTTCCAGTTCTTTCTGCATCTTGCCTCCGTGGCGGGTGAATTTTGTGGTCATGGAAAATTCACCGAGACGGTGACCCACCATTTCTTCGGTAACCAAAACATCAATGAAATCCTTGCCGTTGTGAACTGCAAACGTAAAACCAACCATTTCAGGACTGATTTCACTTGAGCGCGCCCAAGTTTTAATTGCCGGGGTCGTATTCGGTTTTTTTCCGTCTATTTTCTTCAAAAGCTTCCAGTAGACGTACGGGCCTTTTTTGAGTGATCGTGCCATTTTGTATTTTGCTTTCGGGGTTTTCTTTCTTTCCCTTGCGGGAAAGAAAAATGCGCCGAGAGCGCTTTCGCTATCCTATCCCACCTACCCTATCCCAGTCAACCCCATCTGTGCTATACTAGGTATAGCACAGATATGATAAAAAAGTCGAGGGAGGGGGTGGCGCCAGGCGAGTACTATCACATCTTTAACCGGGGAGCGCACCGTGCGCCGATATTTCTCGATAAAGCTGACCGGCAAAGATTCCTATTCGGCATTCTGTACCTGCAGTCCCCTCTTTCGTTTAAGAACATAAACAGGATTTGCGCAAAATATTCTCCCGAGTTCGGATTCCCCGTTTCATCAGATGAAACTGAAATGGTTTTAAAAGATAGGTTTGTCGAACTTGTAGCATTTTGCCTCATGTCAAATCATTACCATCTCATACTGAAAGAAACGGCTGACGGAGGAATTGCAAACTACATGCATCGCGTTGCCCAAGGGTATGCAAAATACTTTGACTTAAAACACGGGCAATCGGGTCATGTATTTCAAGGATCTTATAAAGCAGTACACGTGAAAGATGACAGGCAACTTTTGTACCTGTCGGCGTACATACATCGAAATCCGAGGGAAATTGAGGATTGGAAAGGGCGGGAGTTTGAATACCCGTGGTCATCACTGCAGGACTTTACGACCGCAAACCGCTGGGGCGGGTTGATTGTTCCGGAAATAATCGTCGGGCAGTTTGAACAGACAAAAGAGAGCAACTACGCCGATTTCGTCCGCACGAGTACTGCAAAGATTCTTG
>CAZPUX010000156.1:0-1626 GCA_964589865.1 uncultured Candidatus Saccharibacteria bacterium
CAATACCGTTGATAGACGCCCCCTTAGTGTTTAACACCAAAGGGACCTGGAATGTTGCGCCCTCGACGAACGTGCCTGTTCTCGGAGCAAATGAAACCTCCGCGCGAGGAATCAGCGCTGCCGCGTTCATGTTCACCGTTTCAGCGAACGTAACCGACGGAACGAAGAGAACCGCCGCAAGAAGAAATGCGCTGAAAACAGCTGTGGGTTTCATGACCGCTCTCGGCATTGTACGCCAAAAAAATCCGTCTTTATTTGCTTTTTCCCTCAGCACCCGAATCAATATCCTTCAATTCTTTTGCAATCACCTCTTCGGCATCGTCTAAATCTTTTTTTATCGAAACAGTATCGGTTTTTTCCTGATTCGGACTTCTCTCCGAAGCTTTTTTCCCATGTTCGGACAAATCCTGGCGGAGCACATTAAACGAGCGGTGAAGCACATCTTCCGCTTCATGCACTTCCCTGCGAACTTCGGCGGAAGAGCCTGCCGGTTTTCCCAAATAGCCCTGTTTCAAAAAATATCCCAGCAAAAGAATGAGGGCGATAATGACGCCGAGCGCGATATATGTGGAAAGTTCCCAATTTAAAAATCCGAACATGCCGCCGACCTCAACCGTCAGCGGCTCGGAGGATTCCGTTTGCGTTCCGTCAGGAAGCAGCATGCTCGCCGTCACCGCATACGGACCGTTTCGAAGCACAGAAGGAACCGCAAATTCAAACGCGCCCGTCGTATCCGTGCTTCCGCTGATAAATACTTTCGAACCGGAAACCGCGACAAAAGAAAGCACCGCGATAGATTTCGGATATGCCGAGGAACCTATAATCGTTGAATTTCCGTCTTTAACTCCCAAATGAATAACAGGGGGCTGGAGCGAGGGAGGCGGCGCGGTTGCCTGCTCGGTTTCAACCGAGGTTTCTTCAGCCGGCGCTTTTTCTTTCGGGGTCGGCGCAGGCGCTGCTTTTTCAATAACAGTGTAGGTGGCTCCGGTCATCGTGCCGGTAACGTCGGTTCCCTGACCGTCATTTGCAAGCACTTGCCCTGATTGGAACGTTATTGTTCCCGTGCCTGTTTTCCGCGCCTTAAGCGTCACCGTCACCACTCGTCCGGAAGAGCCGGAGAAGCCCGCGAGCGAAACTCCTTCAAATTGCGCCGTGCTTGCGGAAAAAGACGGTTCGGATACCCAAAAATTCAACACCGAGCCGGTTTTTGAAACCGAATCAACGGTAACCGCGCCGGAAACCGAAAGCGAACCGGAAACTGCGTTGATTGAAGCGCTGCTTGATACGACGACGCGGGCAGAAATTGTGTCGCCCACCGAATACGTGCCCGCATCGGGAGTTATTGAAAGCGTCGCCGCATACGCGTACGGGGAAACCGCAAACAAAAAGGCTATCCCGGCGAAAAACAATAGGCGACGCATGCTGTGTTCAGAATACCCTACCAAGGGCCTTACGACGTCCTATTAATACAGCCATGAGGATAACAAGAATGAGACCGAAAATGGGCATCCACCAGGTAACAAAAAACGCGAGCGGGCTCAAGGATTGAGGCGCGACGCGGGCAACCCGGGTATTGCCCGCGTAGTCGGTCGCTCGCACAAACAAAAAGCGCGACGCATCATCGCC
>CAZPUX010000157.1:0-1618 GCA_964589865.1 uncultured Candidatus Saccharibacteria bacterium
AGAGAAAACATCACGAGAACGGCAAGAGCCGTAATAACAGAGTTTCGTAAAAGAGTCAGCGACATAGATTTCGTCATATGAATATTAATTTTATTCTACAGTGAATTATACCTCCCGTTTCGGCGTGTCCGCCAATTTCGAGCTGTAATTAAGCTTCACCGCAGCTTCATATTCATATGACGAACCGGAAACGCCCGACTTTCAAACGAAAAAGCCCCTGTTTAGGGGCTTTTTCTTATTTCGCAAACTTTTCTTTGTAGAGCTTTTGGCCGTGGGCGAATGCCTCTTTGGCTTCCTTCACGCCTTTGAACCCGTGAACGGTAACCACCCCGGGCTTTTTCTTCAGTGCTTTGAGGTTCTCAAAGAAATTAGCAAACTCTTTCAAGGAATGTTTGCTTAAACCCTCGAGGTCCTGAATGTCGTCGAATCGCTGGTCGTGAACAGGAACGGCAATTATTTTTGAATCAGGGTCGCCGCTGTCGGTCATATCCATAATTCCCACAGGTCTTGCGTGAACAAGGATGCCCGGGAATACCGGGTATGAGGAGATGAGCATGACGTCCAATGCGTCGCCGTCTTCCCACAGTGTCTGCGGGACATAGCCGTAATCGAAAGGGTACGCGGCTGCGCCGTAATTCGCGCGGTCGAGTTTAATCATCCCTGTCGCTTTATCTATTTCATATTTATTGTGCGAGCCTTTCGGGGTTTCGATGATGACATTCATCTCTTCGTCAGTCCCGGACTCAATATCGTGCCAGAGATCCATATAGTGAAGATTATAGCGTTTAATTATCGTCTTTGTCGGCAGCCCCCGCTTCTTCAGGTGCGCCTTCTTCAGCAACAGTTTCTGCTTCGCCAGCCTCTTTCTCTTCAGTGGATTCAAGAACTTCCGCAGCGGGTTCCGTTGCGCCTTCTTCTTTTTCGAGTGTTATTTCTTCGGCTTTTGCTTCTTCCTTTGAAATACCGATAGTTTCGCCTTCGTTTTCGCCCGTTTCTACCGCTCCCTCTTCTGTTTTACCTCCGACAGGGCGGATATCGATTGACCAACCCGTAAGCTTTGCCGCCAAGCGGACGTTTTGTCCTCCGCGTCCGATAGCAAGTGATTGCTGGTCTTCAGAAACTTCAACCGTTGCGCGATGTTCCTCTTCGTTTAATACGACGGAAAGAACATTTGCAGGTGAAAGCGCATCCTCAATGAATTGAATCGTGTTGTCGGACCATTCGATAATGTCGATTCTTTCACCGCCGAGTTCCGACATAACCGTTGAAACGCGGACTCCGCGCTGACCAACGAGTGCGCCGACAGGGTCAACGCGGTCGTCCGTTGCAGTAACCGCAACTTTCGAGCGCCCGCCTGCTTCGCGGGCGACCGCTTTCATTACCACAGCGCCGCTTGCGATTTCAGGCACTTCAAGTTCAAAAAGTTTTTCCAGGAATTTCGGGTGCGAACGCGAGAGGCGGAGGAATACTCCGCGCATCCCTTCTTCCACGGAAAACAGATACGCGCGAATGCGCTCTCCCGGGCGGTAGCGTTCTCCTGGAATCTGTTCGTGGTACGGCATGATGCCGGTTGCGCGACCAAGGTCGATATACAAATTTCCGCGCTCAATTCTTTGTA
>CAZPUX010000158.1:0-1605 GCA_964589865.1 uncultured Candidatus Saccharibacteria bacterium
GGGGTCGCGAGCGAACGTGAACGTAGGTGAACGGGCGACTCGTGACCACTATGCGCTTAAAGTAAGTGCAGATAAAGAAAAAGACCAGACCTATTTCCTGTGGACGCTAAACCAAAATGATTTGTCGCATGTCCTATTTCCGGTAGGAAAATTCGAAAAATCCGAAGTTCGCAGAGCAGCCGAATCAGCGAGCCTCCCGAATGCAAAACGGAGGGATTCGCAGGGGCTTTGTTTTTTGGGCCATGTTGATATGCAGGCGTTTTTAAAACGATATATACCTGAAAAGACGGGAGATATTGTTGATGAATCGGGAATGAAAATAGGCGAACACCCCGGCGTATGGTTTTACACTCTCGGACAGCATCTTCCTCTCAGCGGGGCGGATATGCGCAGGTACGTGGTTGAAAAAAAGATTTCCGAAAACAAGCTCGTCGCTTCGGCAACTCCGCTTGGCGAGCATCCGTCGCGCCGGTTTCCGCTAAAAAATATAAGCTGGGTTTCGGGTACCGAACCCTTGGGCAAAATACAAGCACGGTTCAGATATCGCCAACCGCTTCTTTCGGCCGAATTTAAGAATGGTCAAGTTGTTTTTGGCGACCCTCAACGCATTGCGGAAGGACAATCGTGCGTCTTGTATGCCGAAAATGGCGCCGTTTTGGGTGGTGGTATTATTGGCTAATCATGCCGATAGTCGTTAAGGGGGATGGAACACGCGAGGAGTTTCAGATGCACAAGCTCCTCGGTTCCCTGACGCACGCGGGAGCGGAAAAAGATTTGGCGGAATCAATCGGAAAGAAAATAGGGAATCAGATACAGCCGGGGATGTAGACGACCGCGATTTACCGCGAAGAATTTAAGATGCTCAGGAAAGAAGAGCGCCTCACTGCGGCAAAATATTCGATGCGGCGGGCGATTTTGGAATTGGGTCCAACCGGATTCCCGTTCGAGGATTTCATAGGCGAATTGATGCGCGCCAAGGGATACAAAACCCGCACGCGCGTCGTGGTGCAAGGCAGATGCATCGAGCATGAAGTGGATGTTGTGCTAGAAAAGGGCGACCTGACGATAGGTGCGGAACTTAAATTTCATAACACTCCCGGATTTAAAACTGATTTAAAAACCGCACTCTATGTGCGCGCCCGCTATTGGGATATTCAGTGGGGGGCGGAAGACAGAAAAGAAAAAGCGGGAATTGACGAAGGCTGGCTCGTTACCAACACAAAATTTACCGGAAACGCCATCGATTACGCTTCCTGTTCGGGAATTAAGCTTTTGGGCTGGAGTTATCCGCACGGCGCAAGTCTTTCCGACTTCATCCAGGAAACCGGCGTGTATCCCGTAACCGTTCTGACGACCCTTTCAAATGTCGATAAGATGCGCCTGCTTCAGAGCGGAGTCAGAATGTGCAGCGCTCTTGCAAACGACCCGTCTGTTCTGGAAAAAATCGGCATTTCAGGAAAAAAGCACGACGATATTATTAGGGAGAGTACGGCGCTTTGCAAAATCTGATATGGCCTATAAGAAATTTTTTGACCCGGCGTCATCTGAGCCGTACACGCTCTCCCGCTCCAAGGTAGATTTGTTCAAGCAGTGCCGGAGGTGCGC
>CAZPUX010000159.1:0-1555 GCA_964589865.1 uncultured Candidatus Saccharibacteria bacterium
AAGGACCGATTACCGTTCCCGAAGAGGGGACAATTCCTCTGAGTATTTCTGCCGAAGATGAACGCGGGAACGTACTCACGCGTGCGCACATCGGCTCGCTCGCATCCGTTCCTCGCGGGTCGGTCGCCACTGGGGCAGGAGAAAACGCGCTGCCGGTATCCGGCGCTCATGTACGCGTGCTACTGTTGAACGAGAACACGCAGAAGTACGCTCCGCTCACCGCATCTCTTTCGCACGGCGTCGGAGAGGCAGAAACGGATAATGCAGGCATGTACGAATTGGCACTTTCTGCGGGTTCGTATCGCCTTGTTATGCAAAAAAGCGGATATAAAACACAAGAAGAAACTCTTGCGTTCACCCAGGCAGGATTTGTAAGCACGGCGTTTTCCACTCAAAAGCTTTCCGGTCTCGAAGCACTCCTGCAGTCGATTACTGATTATCTGCGATACGACCTATGAAATCCTTTCCTTTGAAAACGGTGCTCATTGTGTCAGGAGGCATACTTGCTCTTTTCCTCTTGGTGCGTTTTGGCGGAATGAGCCTTCTGCCCGATATTGCTGAGGGTATCAGAGTCGATGAAAGCACGATTCCGCAAAATACGGCGCTTCTGAATCAGCGAGCCCCGTATTTCGACCTTCCGGACATTTCCGGCAGCCATATCGCACTCTCTGATTTTGCCGACACGCCCTTGGTGCTGGTGTTTTGGGCAACATCCAACTCCGATGCCGCCGACCAAATTAAGATTCTTGATGATTACAGCGCGAACGTTGAACCGGCAAAGCAGGGAGTACGAATTCTCGCAATTGATAGTCAGGAGGAACGGAGCGTCGTCGCTTCATTTATGCACCGCGGGGGCTACCAAATTACGACCGTGGTTGATACGCGGGGGGCAACCTCCGAAGCATACGCGCTGAAAAGCGTCCCGACGTTTTTCTTTCTTGACCGGGACGGTACTATCCGCGAAACATATACAGGACTTTTGAGTGCGAAGACGATAGGGGAAAAAATAGAGCATATCCTTCAATAAACAAATGATGGGGGTGCATAAAACGCTCAAGAGGGCTCTATCGAGGGGTATACTTAGGGACGGACGCTTAGCCCATGTCTCTCTATTTTCTTGCCAATAACTTTCATTTTGCACTCGAACTTGCGGGCGCGGTGGCTTTTTTGATGGCAGCATGGCTGACCTTTGATACCTACACGCTTCGCAAGGATTTCCCCACGCTGCTTCGCGCCATTGGGTTTGGTCTGTTCGCACTTTTCCAGGTCATTCACGCTATCAATACCGGAGACGATTTGTTTTCGTATGCGGGTTCCGCGCTTCTTCTTATCGCACTCGCGTGCATTCTGGGCAGTTTTCTGAAATCCGAAGAGCTCCACGTGCAGGCAATCATTGTCATACCTGCGTTCACTATCTGGAGCGGCTATATTCAAGGTGCCACAGCGCTTCTCTTGTTCTGCATTGCGTATTTCACGCGCCGACTCTCAAAAAAAGAAATGAATGCGACATGGATGCCGCTTTCGTTTGCATTTCTCGCGCTTGGTGTCGGGGCTC
>CAZPUX010000160.1:0-1554 GCA_964589865.1 uncultured Candidatus Saccharibacteria bacterium
GTGCGGGACATTATCCGCGAGCACATAGAGAGCGAACGGGCCCGGGAAAAAGAAAACACCGAACAAGGTGCGCTGACGCTTCTTGTGGGAAGTGTGGTTAGTTAAAACAAGTGCGCCGGGTTGGATTCGAACCAACGGAGACCGAAGTCAGCAGATTTACAGTCTGCCCTCGTTGACCACTTGAGTACCGACGCAGAAATGCGAGTGTACCACTTTTCCCTAGTTTTTTGAACCCGCCTCAACCGTCGTGCGCTGCGCCTTCGTGACGCGCGCGGTTTTCTTTACATCAAACACAAATTCCTTTCCCTTCATCCCGACCGTCACTGTTCCCCCTTCCATCACGCCTTGCGACACCATAAACGACGCGACCGGGGTCAGAATTTTCGTCTGAATCAGTCGTTTCAAAGGCCGAGCGCCGTATTGAGGGTTGTAGCCTTCTTTCGAAAGATACTCGTACACTTCCGGCTTGATTTCAAGCGTGATGTCTTTGCCCTTGAGGCGCTGTTCAACAATTTTGACCTGCATATCGACAATCCGCTTAATGGCTTCCGCCGAAAGTATGTCGAAGATGATGATTTCATCCAGTCGGTTCAAAAATTCCGGCCGGAAGTAATCCTTCAGTTTTTCCGTCACTTTGTCTTTGACGATTTCATACTGGCTGTGGTCATCGCCCTGCGCTTTGCTGAAGCCGAACGTGCTCATCTTGTCGATAAATTCTGCGCCAATGTTGCTGGTTAATATCACGATGCTGTTCTTGAAATTCACCTTGCGGCCTTTTGCGTCCGTCAGAATGCCGTTGTCCAGCACCTGCAATAGGATATTGAATACCTCAGGGTGCGCTTTCTCGATTTCATCAAACAGCACCACCGCATACGGGCGATGGCGAATTTTCTCGGTCAGTGCCCCTCCTTCCTCATGGCCCACATATCCCGGCGGAGAGCCTATCATTTTCGAAACAGAATGCTTCTCCATGAATTCCGACATATCAACGCGGATGATTGCGGATTCGTCGTCGAACATGAATTTCGCAAGCGCTTTTGAAAGTTCTGTTTTGCCGACCCCCGTCGGTCCCAAAAACAAGAACGAACCGATGGGTCTGTTCGGGTCTGCAATACCAACGCGGGAGCGCTTCACCGCATCCGCAACTGATTTGACCGCCAAATCTTGTCCTACAACCTGGTCTTTCAATTCCTCCTCCATGCGGGCAAGTTTCTTGGCTTCCGCCTCGAGCATGCGCGAAACCGGCACGCCCGTCCACTTGGAAACGACTTGCGCAATATCAACATCAGTCACCTCTTCTTTCAACACGCGGCGCGAACGCTGGAAGCGTTTCAGCTTATTCAATTCTGCTTCAAGCTCTTTTGCCAAGGTCGGCAATTTGCCGTAACGGATTTCAGCCGCCTTGCCCAAATCCGCCCGCGCTTCCGCAGAATCAGCATCGGATTTTAGCTGGTCGACTTCTTTCTTTATTTTGCCGATTGCGGCAAGTACTTCTTTTTCGTTTTTCCATTTCACTTCCAAATCCGCGGTGGTTTCGCGCAATTCTGCAATATC